>CAZPOZ010000112.1:0-8165 GCA_964588235.1 uncultured Planctomycetales bacterium | reverse complement strand
ACGGTGGCCGAGATGGCGGTGCGGTCGGTGGGATACCTGTCGATGCCGCCGCCAACGATGTCGCTTTTGGTCTCGTTGCCACTGGAGTAATCATTTGTCTCTTAGCCTACAATGCCGCGCATCCTGAACTGCGGCGAGATGTTTGCAAAGAGCGTGCCGCGGATGACCTCCTCAGTGCTTGACCGGCTCGTCGACGTGTCGCCATCGGTATCGGTGCGGCTGTAGGCCACGCCCCAGCCCAGGAAGCGGAAGCCGCCCGGGTCGGACAGACTGACGTCCCACTGCGAAACGCTCTGATCGCCCAGCCCGCCTTCCTTCGAGCTGAAGCCGCGCGACGAGTACCTGACCGAGCCGCGACCCGCCTCGCTCAGCGCGGCCGCATCCGCCGCGAAGGCCTCGCGGTCGGGGAAGGGGGCCACGGCGCGCCGTCCGACGACCGGGCCCAGGGGGCCCCGGCCGCTGACCTCCACCAGCACCGCGCGGGAGAGCGCCGGGGCCTCGGGGGGCCAGGCGACCCGCGGCTCGGTCGCGCTGCGCTCCCAGAGCACGGTGCGGCCGTCGGCCGCGTCGATCACGCGCACGCTCCACCGGGTCAGCCCCGCCTGGGGGAGCCACTCGACCACCGGACGCTCCTCCAGCACGAGGGGCGCGGGACGCAGCAGCGCGACCCCGCCGCGCAGCGGGGGAGCAGGCGGTCCGACCTCGAGCTCGGCGGGGGAGAGCGGCCGGAAGCCGGCCAGCGTGCCGGGGCGGAGCGCCTGCGCCCGGGCCAGCGCCCGGGTCAGGGGGGCGTCGTCGGCGGGGCCGTCGGAGATCCCTCCCAGCCGCCCGGCCTCGGAGAGGAGCTCCCGGAGCCCGAGGCCCGCGGCCACGAGCACGGCGGCCGCGGCGGCGGCCAGGACCACGCCCACGACCCGTCCGGGCCGTCGAAAGGTGGGCCGCAGGCCCGCCTCCAGGCGGGCCGCGGGCTCGGCGTGGGCCAGGGGCTGCTCGGGAGCGCCGGCCGCCAGGACGGGCGCGAGCTCGAGCACGAGCCCGCGGCAGGCGTCGCAGCCGGCCAGGTGCCCCTCCACGCGCTCGCGGCGCGCCGCCTCCAGGCGCTGCTCGGCGTAGGCCACGATCAGGTTGTCGTCCAGGCACCCCGCGGCGGGCCCGGGGCCGGCGTCGCCTGCGCGCGGCTCGTTCGGCTTCGGCATCGTGTTCACCTTACGCACCCTCCGGCGGCGGGGACGCCTGAGGCGTCCCTGCGGAAGCACCGGTCCTGCCCGCAGGAGGGACGCCCGTGGCCGGCGAACTTGCCAGATGGCGCGCGATCGCAGCGGCGCAGGACTGCCAGGCGGTCTCGTCGGCCGGGGCGTCCGGGGGGGCGAGCGAGCCGAGCCGCTCCACCAGCGTGGCCACGGCGGCGCTCACCACGCCGCTCACCCGGGCCTCGCCGACCCCCAGGAGCGCGGCGACCTCGCGCTGGCTGCACCCGTCGCGGTGCTTGAGCACCAGGGCCAGACGCTGCTGGGCCTTGAGCGCGTCGAAGGCCGCCGCGAAGGCCGCCGCGAACCGGGCGGCCGTCTCGGCCGACTCGACGGCCGCCGAGGGCGTGGGCGGCCGGGCGGCCCGGTGGGGGGCCAGGTCCTGCTCCCGTTCGGCCCCCAGGGCTTCCAGCGCCTGCGGGCGCCGTCGGCGGGCCTGGCCGGCGATGCGGCGCAGGACCACGACGGAGAGCCAGCCGAACAGGCTGCCCGAGCCGTCGTAGGTGCCCAGGAGCGTGCGCGTCGCGCCGCGGGGGGGCGGGGCCGCCAGGTCGCCCAGCACGTCGCCCACCAGCGCTTCGGCGTCGGGGGAGCACAGCCCCCGGCGCACGGCGAAGCCCTCCAGGCGGGGCCCGAACGCCCGCGTGAACGACGCCCAGGCGCTGGCGCTGCCCGCCTCGCAGGCGCAAGCCAGGGCGAGGTCGGCCAAGGCCGCGCGCTCCACGCAGGCGCACAGGCCGGCGGCCTCGACCGCCAGGCCCAGGCGTCGCAGCTGGGCCGCGGCCAGGGACGCCACCCGGGCCTCGAAGGCCGGCAGGTCGAGGCCATGCTCGCCGTAGAGCTCGGCGGAGGCCCCCAGGGCGACCCGCAGACGGGCGTGCGCCTCGGGCGACAGGAGGGGCGTGTCGCCGGTGCCGGCGGCTCCCGCGCCCTCGGGGGCCGACGGGTCGGAGGGGGGCGGCGCGGCAGCCGGCATGCGCGGGCTCGACCTCCGGGGGGCGGCCTGCGCCGGGGAGGGGCCGGGAGATCGTACCGGCGCGGAGCGGGCGGGCGGACGGTCCACGAGGCGGCGCACGGCGGGTCCTCCCGGCGGTGGACGGACCTCGGGCCGGACCGCCACCACGGGCAGGACGCCGATGGGTCGCAGGACTTGCCCGGCTTCCTGCGGGAGGGCGCCGGCTGGCCAGGGGCCGCCCGCCCGCGCAGGATGGCGAGGCCGCGCAGGGCGCGAGGGCCTGGCGCTGGGAGGCCCGATGCCGGAGCTGCCCGAGGTCGAGACCGTCGTGCGCCAGCTGCGCCCGGCGCTGCGGGGGCGGCGCATCGTGGGGGGGGCCGTCCGCTGGCCGCGCACGGTGGGAGGCCGCAGCCGGGCCTTCCTCGAGGGCCTGACCGGGGCCGAGGTGGACCGTGTGGAGCGGCGCGCGAAGTACCTGTTGTTCCACCTGCGCCGGGAGGGGGGCGCCGCGCTCCTCCTGGGCCACCTGCGCATGACGGGGCGGCTGCACGTGGAGGCCGGCACGACGCCTCCGGGCCCGTACGAGCGCGTGCGCCTAGAGCTCGACGACGGCCGCGCCCTCCTCTTCGACGACGTGCGCAAGTTCGGCCGGCTGCGCCTGACGACCGAGGCCGACGCCGCGCTGGCCGCGCTGGGGCCGGAGCCCCTGGGCCCGTCGTTCGGGCCCGCGTGGCTCGCGAGGGCGTTGGGCGCGCGGCGCCGGCGCCTCAAGCCGCTGCTGCTCGATCAGCGCTTCCTCGCCGGGCTGGGCAACATCTACGTGGACGAGGCCCTCCACGCCGCAGGCCTGCATCCGCTGACCCCGTCGCAGCGGGTGGGCCCCGAGGCCGCGGCGCGCCTGGCGCGCGCCATCCGGCGCCTGCTGGCACGGGCGGTGAAGCGCGAGGGCTCCTCCTTCGACGCCTTCTACCGCACGCCGGAAGGCCGGCCCGGGGGGTTCCAGGACGAGCTCCGCGTCTACGGGCGTGAGGGACGGCCCTGCCGGGCCTGCGGCACGCCCATCGAGCGGTTCGAGGTGGGGCAGCGGGGCACCCACGTCTGCCCGGGCTGTCAGCCCGGGCCGCGCTGAAGGCACGGGGCTGCCGCGCAGCCGTGCCACTCCCCTGCCTCTCCCCCGCGTGCGGCGGCCCGTTCGGGCACCGCCGCGTCCGGGGAGGCCGGCCCAGGGCGTTCGGCGCGCGGGCAGCCCCTCCGGGAGGGCCGTCCCCCGGTCCGGGGCGCCCTCTCCCGCGTCCCGGCGGGGGCGGGGGCATTGTCTACCGCATGGGTGTGGATTAGGCTCTGCGCGTGCGGCTCTCCCGTCGCTCCGAATACGGCCTGCGCGCGCTGATCGACCTGGGCATCGCCCAGCAGACGGGCCGCCCCCAGCTCCGCATCGCGGAGATCGCCCGGCACGAGGGGCTGCCGATCAAGTTCCTGGAGCAGATCCTGGTCCGCCTTCGCGACGCAGGGCTGCTGTCCGCGCGCCGCGGGCCTGGGGGGGGGTACTCGCTGGCGCGTCCGATGGCCGACATCCGCATGGGCGACGCCCTCCGGCACCTCTCGGGGTCCCTGGCGCTCCTGGAGTGCGTCGAGGTCGACGAGGGGCGCAGCTGCACCTGCCCGGACCGCGGCCACTGCGGGCTGCGCCTGCTCATGGACGACGTCCACCGCGCCACCGCCGACGTGCTCGACCGGTTCACCTTGGCCGATCTGGTGCGCATCACCGTGAGGAAGCTGCGCAAGGACCGGAGCCCCCTCCCCTTCCCGCCCCTGGATGGAGTCCCCCATGCGGCTCGCGATGCTGCCCCTGCTGCTCGCCGTCCCGTTCGCCCCCGGCTGCGGGGGTGATCGATCCCCGGACCCGCAGCTGCTCCGGATCGGCCACTTCCCGAACGTCACGCACGCCCACGGACTCGTCCTGCACCACCGCAGCCGCACGGGCGGGGGCTGGCTGGAGAAGCGCCTCGGGCCGGGCCTCAGGGTCGAGTGGTACGTGTTCAACGCCGGCCCCAGCGCCATGGAGGCGATGAGGGCAGGGAGCCTGGACGCCACGTACGTCGGCCCGAATCCGGCCCTGAACGCCCACCTCAAGACCGGAGGCGCCGAGGTGCGCGTCCTGGCCGGGGCCACGAGGGGCGGGAGCGCGCTTGTGGTGCCGGGGGACGGCCGCATCCGCGGGCCGGCCGACCTGCGGGGAGGGCGCGTCGCCACCCCCCAGATCGGCAACACGCAGGACGTGGCCTGCCGCGCGTGGCTCGCCAAGGCCGGGCTCAGGGCCGGCCTGGGGAGCGGGGACGTGCGCGTGGACGGCGTCGCCAACCCGGACCAGCTCCTGCTCTTCAAGAAGGGGGAGCTCGACGCCGTCTGGACCGTGGAGCCGTGGGTGTCGCGGCTCGAGGGCGAGGCCGGGGGCCGGACCCTGGTCGAGGAGCCGGACGCCCTGACGACGATCCTCGTCGTGAGCGCGAAGCTGCTGGCCGAGCGCCCCGACCTGACGAGATCGCTGCTCGCCGCCCACCAGGAGGCGACCGCCTGGCTTCAGTCCCATCCTCAGGAGGCGCAGGCCGAGGTGCGCGCAGCCCTGGAGGCGGAGACCAAGGCGGCGTTCCCGCCGGATCTGCTGGCGCGGGCCTGGCGCCGCCTGCGCTTCAGCGACGACGTCTCCCGAGCGGAGTTCGATGCGTTCGTCACCGCTGCACAGGGCGTGGGCTTCCTCGGGGACGCCATCCCCCTCGATCGGCTCCTGGGGAGGCCGTGATGGCGTCGAGCTACGTCGAGCCGGAACCCGCCGCCGCGCCCGGGAAGCTCGTCATGGAGGGCGTGCGCAAGGTGTTCCGCACGACGCGGGGCGACGTGGTCGCCCTCGAAGACGTCTCGCTCAGCGTCGTCGAAGGCGAGTTCGTCTGCCTCGTGGGCCCCAGCGGATGCGGCAAGTCCACCCTGCTCAACCTTGTGGCGGGGCTCGACGCACCGGACGCCGGCACCTAGTTGGTGGACGGCGCGCCCGTCACGGGTCCCGGCCGCGACCGGATGGTCATGTTCCAGGAGTCTGCGCTGTTCCCGTGGCTGGACGTGCGGGGGAACGTGATGTTCGGCTTGGCCCTCAAGCCCGGGCTCGAGCGTTCTGCGCGCCGCGAGGTCGCGGCGTACTACCTGCAGATGGTCGGGCTCAGCGACTTCGCGCGCGCGAGCATCCACGAGCTTTCGGGAGGGATGAAGCAGCGCGCCGCGCTGGCGCGCGCGCTCGCCCCCAACCCCCGCGTGCTGCTCATGGACGAGCCGTTCGGCGCGCTCGACGCCATGACGCGCGAGCAGCTCTACGTGGACATCCAGCGGATCTGGGCCCAGCGCCGCAAGACGATCCTCTTCGTCACGCACGACGTGCGTGAGGCGGTCTGCCTCGGCGACCGGGTGGTGCTCCTCTCCCCGCACCCCGGCCGGGTGGAGCGGGAGTTCAGGGTCTCGGTGCCCCGCCCGCGCGATCCGTACGCGCCCGAGGTCACCTCGTTGGCGGCCGAGGTCACCGAAGCGCTGCGCGCCGTGCTCGGCCCCGCCGCGGCCGGAGGGACCGCATGAAGCGAACCGTCACCGCGCTGCTCGCCTTCGCGCTCGTGCTCGCCGCGTGGGAGGCCGGAGGGCGCTGGGGCCTCTGGCGGACCGACCTGCTGCCCCCGCCGTCCCGCATCCTGGACTCGCTGGTGGCGGGTGCGGGCGACCTGCTTCCGGCGGCCGCGGTCACGATGCTGCGTCTGGGGCGCGGGTACCTGCTCGGCGTCCTGGGCGGACTGCCGCTCGGCCTCCTCTGCGCGAGATCCCGGCTCGCGAACGACACGCTCGGCGTGGTGGCGCTCGGGTTCCAGACGCTCCCGAGCGTGTGCTGGGTTCCCCTGGCCCTGCTGTGGTTCGGCCTGAGCGAGACGGCCATGCTGTTCGTCGTCGTGATGGGCACCCTGTGGTCGATCCTCCTGGCCACGGACCATGGCGTGCGAAGCGTCCCCCCGATCTACGTGCGTGCAGCCCGCACGATGGGCTCTCGTCGGCTTCACACCCTGCTGCGGGTCGTGCTCCCCGCGTCCCTGCCCTACGTGCTGTCCGGCATGAAGCAGGGCTGGGCCTTCGCGTGGCGCTCGCTGATGGCCGCCGAGATTTACGTGACCATGACGCGCAACGTCGGGCTGGGCCACATGCTCCACTACGGCCGGGAGCTGGGGGACATGGAGCGCGTCCTCGGGGTGATGTTCCTCATCATCCTCATCGGGCTCGTGGTCGAGAAGCTGGGGTTCGCTCCCGTGGAGCGCTCGCTGCACCGTCGCTGGGGCACGGGACGGGCCGGGACGTGACGACGTACGCTCGACGGAGCGCACGGGTCGCGGACCGGGACGGCCTGCATGCACGTCCGTGCGCCCAGATCGCAGGCTGCGCCCGCCGATCACGATCGGACGTCTTCCTCGAGTGCGCAGGGGCGAAGGCGGACGCCAAGAGCGTCCTCGAGCTGCTGCTCCTGAACGCGCCCCACGCGGCCGAGGTCACCGTCGAGGCGACGGGGCCGGACGCCGAGGACGTGGCGAGTCGGATCGTCGAGGTCGTGGGCACGGTTCCCCGGAGCTCGTGAGGGCGTGGGTCGGCGAGCCCTCCGCGGGCGGGGGCCGAGGGAACGTGCCGTCGACGCCGCGCGCGCCGGCGGGGACGCTCCGCCGCCGGCGCCCTGCGGACGCCGACCCCGACCGGGGCCGCCCCGGGTCCGACCGCGGGGGGCGCCCTCGCCGCTCGGTGGGGGGGGAGGCGCGGCCGCAGACGCGTCCGGCCGCAGGAGGCCCTGCGTGCCCCTGCCGCCGTGCCCCCGGGCGGTCGCGCTCAGCGCGTGAGCAGCACCACCGTCGCCGCGACGCTCACGGCCGCGGCCACCAGGCGCACGAACGCCGCCCCCCGGCGCAGCGCCAGGCGCGCGCCCAGCTGACCGCCGGCGAAGTTCGCCGCGCCCATCGCCAGGGCCAGGGGCCAGCGCACGTGGCCCAGGGCCACCAGCGGGACCAGCGCCCCGACGTTGGTCAGCACGTTGAGCGCCTTCGTCGTGCCCGTGGCCTCCAGCGGCCCGTGCGCGAAGCAGGCGCCGAAGACGAAGAAGAGGAACATGCCGGTGCCCGGTCCCACGAAGCCGTCGTAGAGCCCGATGAGCAGCACGAGCGCGGAGCCCAGCAGCGGCCGGCGCCGGGGCGCCCGGGGCGCCGTCGGCGGCCGCAGGGCCTTGAGCGTCTGCTGCACCGCCAGCGCCAGGAAGCACGCCGCGAAGACGGGCGTCAGCGCGCCCTGGGCGCTCTCCGACACCGCGACCAGCGCCCGCGCCCCGGCGGCGGAGCCGATCAGCGCCAGCGCCCCCGTCAGCGGCACGTCGCGCCAGCGCACGGCCCCCGCGCGGGCGTAGCGCACCAGCGCCCCCGCGGTCCCCGCCAGGCTGGCGACCTTGTTCACCCCGCCGGCGACGGGTTGCGTGACGCCCGCGGCCATCACCGAGGGCAGCTGGATCAGGCCGCCGCCGCCGGCGACCGCGTCCACCCAGCCGGCCGCGCCGGCGGCGAGCAGCAACAGGAGCAGGGCCACGGTCTCCATGCCCGGGCTCACCCCCGCCGCCGCGGGCGGCGCTGCGCCTGCGCGTTCCACGGGTCCTCGGGCCAGGCGTGGCGCGGGTAGCGCGCCCGCAGCTCCCGGCGCACCTCGTGGTAGGCGACGTTCCAGAAGGAGGCCAGGTCGTCGGTCACCTGCTGCGGGCGGCCGCTGGGCGCCAGCAGGTGCAGCAGCACCGGCACCCGGCCCCCGGCCACGCGCGGCGTCTCGGCCAGGCCGAACAGCTCCTGGATGCGCGCGGCGAGCACCGGGGGCCGACCGGCCTCGTAGCGCAGGGCGATGCGGCTGCCGCTGGGCAC
>CAZPOZ010000111.1:0-8201 GCA_964588235.1 uncultured Planctomycetales bacterium | reverse complement strand
GGGGCGAGGTGCCCCGCGACCTGGCCGAGCTGCTCACGCTGCCCGGCGTGGCCCGCAAGACGGCCAACGTGGTGCGGGGCGTGTGCTGGGGCCTGGCCGACGGCGTCGTCGTGGACACGCACGTGGGCCGGATCGCGCGCCGGCTGGGCTGGACCCGCGCCGAGGACCCCGTCCAGGCCGAGCGCGACCTGATGGCGCTGTTCCCCCACGAGCGGTGGATCCGTCTCAGCCACGTGCTGATCCAGCATGGCCGCGACCTGTGCCGGGCGCTCAAGCCCCGCTGCGCGGGCTGCCCCGTGGCGGGCGCCTGCCCCGCCGCGGCCGGCCCGGGCCGGGTCAACGCCTGAGGCGCTCCTGCACGGCGGCCCACGACGCGGGGGGCCCGGCGGGGTCGTAGTCGTCCATCGAGCGCGGATCGTGGGGCACCAGCGCCACCGCGGCGGCCTTGCGCACCTCGAGCTCGGGATCGGACAGCGCCGCCACGGCCAGCCGGAGCAGCCCGGCGCCGGCGTCGGCGCCCGCCGCGGCGGCCAGCGCCGCGCGCACGGCCGCGTGCGGCGAGGCGCCCAGCGCCTCCAGCCGCGCGGCGCCCACGCGCCGGAGCACGCGCTGCGCCCCGGCCTCCTCGAGCGCGGCCGCCGCCCCCCCCGGCTCGCCCGCGAGCAGGGCGTCGAGCGCGCCGTCGCCCGGGTCGAGCCGCAGGCGCATCAGGGCGGCCTGCACGGCCGCCGCCGGGCCCTCCACGCCCGCGCCCCGGAGCTCGGCCAGCAGCGCGGCCTCGGCACCTTCGGCCACCGCGGCCTCCACCAGGTTGCGGGCCGCCAGGCGCAGGGCCCGGACCGGGGCCCGCCGGGCGAGCGCGTCCCTCCAGGCCGCCAGCGGCTTCTCGAGCGGCGCCAGCCCCTCGCTGCGGCAGGGGGGCAGGTCGGCGCCGAAGGGCCGCGGGCCGGCCTCGCCGCGCCGGTGGCCCGCCAGCGCCTCGAGCCACAGCCGCAGCTCGCGGGCCGCCTCCGCGTCGCCGAGCGCCGGCAGGACGGCGCGCAGGGCGTGCTCGGCGCCGGCGCCGCGCCCGAGCCGCAGCAGGGCGACCGCGTGGAGCCGCGCCGCCGCCCCGCGGTCGGAGAGCAGCGCGTCACCGTCCTCCAGCGCCAGGGCCGGCCACGACCAGCCGAGGGCGGCGCGCTCCAGGTCGAGCGCCTCCTCCGCGCGGCCCCCCGCCCGCGCCAGGCGCGCGCGCGCGTGCAGGTCGCCCACGCGCAGGGCCGCCGCGCCGCGCTGCGCGCGCGCGCGGCGCACGTTCCACACGGGCTCGCCGGGGACGCGCTCGAGGGCCTGGGCGTAGGCGCGCACGGCCTCCTCCAACCGCGCCAGCCGCTCGGTGGCCCCGGCGGGTCCGCGGGCCTCCAGGCGCTCGGCCAGCGCGTCGAAGGCGCGGGCCTCCAGCGCCGCCAGCGCCGCCTGGTGGGCCCGGCCCGCGGCCCGCGCGTCGGCGGCCAGCGGGTTGCCCGCCGCCTGAGCCGCGCCCGCGACCCGGCGCAGGTACACCAGCGTGTCGGCCAGGTACGAGGTGCTCACGCCCCGCGGCGTGGCGTGGAACTCGGGCCAGGGATCCAGGTCGGTGACGCGCCGCCAGGGGCCCGAGGGATCGGGGGCCGGCGTCGCCAGCAGCGTGCGGCCGGAGGCGACGAAGGCCGTGGCCAGCAGGTCGGCCTCCGGGTAGCCGGCCGCGGCCAAGGCCCCGCGCGCGGCCTCGAAGCGCCGCGCGCGGGCGGCGGCGTCGGGCGCGGCCGAGCCGCGACGGCCCACCAGGGCCACGCTCTGCTCGAAGAACCACAGCGTGCCGTCGGGGAACACCTCGAAGAAGGTGCGCAGGAGGGCGTCGAACAGGCCCACGGGCATGGCGTGCACCGGCACCCACTGGCAGACCACCCCTCCCTCCCGCAGCCGGTCCCGCGCCAGCTCGTAGAACTCGCGCGTGTAGAAGGGCAGGCCCGCCGGCGCGTAGGGCATCAGCGGCTCGAGGGTGATCAGGTCCAGGTCGGGCGCCGACAGGCGCAGCACGTCGCGCCCGTCGTCCACCTCGAGGCGCGTGCGCGGGTCGTCGAGCACGCCGCGGTTCACCGCGGCGAAGCGGGGCGCCAGCGAGAGCACCGCGCGGCTCACCTCGGCCACGGTCAGCCGCCCGACCTCGGGATGGGCCGCCACCGCCCCGGCCGTGGTGCCCGTCCCGAAGGCGATCACCAGCGCGTGGCGGGGCCGGTCGGCCAGCAGCGCGGGCAGGTGGCCGAGCAGGGCCATGTAACGGTAGGCCGGGCCCGTGGAGGCCGCGGCGAAGTCGTCGGTGTAGAGCAGGGTCTCGCCCTGGGCGGTGCGCACGGCGCTGGCGACGGTGACGGAGTCGGTGCGCACCTCGAGCAACGTGCGCCCGGTGCGCCCCGCGAGCACGTGCGAGGCCCCGACGAGCGCGGCGTCCGAGCCGCGCAGCAGCCCCAGGGCCGCCAGCAGGGGCACGAGCAGCAGCAGCACGGGGGCCACGGCGAGCACGCGGGCCGAGCCGAAGCGCAGCAGCGCCCCCGCGGCGAAGGCCAGCAGCGCCAGCGCGAAGAGCGCGGGCAGCACCCCGCCGGTGACGGGCAGCAGCAGGAAGGCCGCGTAGGCCGGCCCGAGCGCGCTGCCCAGCGCGTTGGCCAGGGTCACGCCCCCCAGGGCCCGGGCCGTGGGCGCGCCGCGCGCGCCCGCCAGCCGGACGCAGGCGGCGAAGGTGGGCCCGAGCAGCAGCGCCGGCAGCAGCAGCAGCGCGCCGGCGCCGGCCAGGGCCGCCAGGCGGTGCCCGCTCCCCAGGTCGGCGGGCGTGCGCGCGTCGGCGTAGGCCGCGGCCCGCAGCTCGCGCAGCCAGCCCTCCAGCCGGGGCAGCACGAGGAGCAGGCTCGCCAGCAGGGCGAAGCCCACGAGCCCGACGAGCAGCCACAGCGCGCGCGCGGGCCGGCGCGCCCGGGCCACCGCCGGCCCGAGCAGCAGGCTGCCGGCCCCCAGCCCCAGCACGAACACGCCCAGCATGGCGGCGAAGGAGGTGGTGAAGCCCTCCACGAAGAAGGTCAGCGCGCGGAAGCCCACCACCTCGAGCGCCAGGCCCAGGAAGCCGCACAGGCCCGCGGCCCACAGCCCCGCCGGCTCGAGCGGCGCCCCGGGGGCGCTCCCCGGGGCACGGGCGGACGGGGCCGGCGCCGGGCCTCCGAGCCCTCCCGGCGGTGCGGCGCGGGCCCGGTCCAGGGCCAACGCGAGCAGGCCCACGCCGGCACCGGTGACCGCCGCGCCGAGCAGCGCGGGGACCACGCCGAAGGCGCCCACGGTGAAGAAGCCGGTGAGCAGCGCCCCGGCGACCGCGCCCAGGGTGTTGATCCCGTAGTAGGCCGCCACGGTGGACGGCGAGCGGCTTCCGGCCCGCTCGGCCGCCTCGACCACCAGCGGGAGCGTGGCGCCCAGCAGGAACGCGCCGGGCCCCACGAGCAGGAAGGCGAGCAGGGCACGGAGCGGCCAGCGCAGCGCCTCGCCCGCCTCACGGGCCAGCGCCACGTAGGGGCCCGCGAGCAGCTCGGCCGCGGGCAGCACGAGCAGCGCCGCGGCGGCGGCACCCAGCTCGAGCAGCCCGTAGAGCCGCAGCGGGCGCCGGGCGCGCAGGGCGAGCGCACCCCCCCAGCGGGCGCCCACGCCCAGCAGCGCCACGAAGGCCCCGAGCACGAGGGCGTGCCCGGCGACGGTGCTGCCCAGGAGCCGCTGCAGGCCCCGCGCCCAGGCCACCTCGTAGGAGAGGCCCACGGCGCCGGAGACGAGGAACAGGCCCCCGAGCGCCAACCCGCGCACGCGCCTCCCCGTCGGAGCCGGGGGCAGGGTCGCGGGCAGCGCGGCCGGAGAGCCCTTCACGGCGGCGGGCGCCTGGCTGCGGCTCGACGCCCCGTCGCGGCGGGGGTCGGGCCGAAGGTCAGGTCCCCATCAGCTCGCTGGCCTTCTGGGCCAGGCGGATCGTCTTCAGGCGCTCGCGGCTCTTGCGGCGCCGGCGCTCGCTGGGCTTCTCGAAGTAGGCGTGGCGCTTGAGCTCACGCGTGATCCCCTCGTTGTTGCAGATCTTGCGCAACCGCCGGAGCGTCTTCTCGAGCGGTTCGTTCGCCTTCGCCTGGACGCGGACAGCCATTGAGACTCCTGCACGGACGTTGGGGGGCACGAGGGGGGAACGGAGCAAGGTAGGCTGCCCCTTGGACGGGTCAAGCGCACGCAGAGGGGGGTCGTGCCCTACGTTGCCCTCTGGACGCTGGACGGGTGCACACCGGGGCGCTGGAGGGCCCTCCTCCTGGGCGCCCCGGGGTCCCCGGTCCGGATCTCCCCCCGCACGCCCGCCTCGCCCCCGCTCCCGCCTCCCCCCCCCGAAGCCCCTTCCGGCGTCGCGCTCCACCGGGTCGTCGGGGGCCGGCCGCGGGGGCCCCGCGCCGCCGGCGCGCGCCGCCTCCCCGGCGCTTCTTCACGGCTGCGTCATCAGGAGGGGGCCGGGACGGCCGATCCGCAGGGGAGAGCCGGTCTCGGGCGTCCAAGCCGGGTCCGGCGACGGACGGCACGTTGGACACGCCCGCCGCGGGCGGCGAGAATCCGGCCTTCGGGCAGGTCCGCCTCTGCGGGGACGGGTCCGAACCCGGAGCCCTGAGCCGGGAGCCGGGAGACCGCCCGACGGCGACCGGCCCCCCCGGTTCCGCCGGGCGGGACCGGGCCGGTGGCCCGGTCCTCCGAGGTCGGGTGGGCGCAGGCCCAGATCGCGAAGGCCAGACGGGCGCAGGCCCGGCTGGCGCAGGTTGGGCTGGCGCAGGTTGGGCCGGCGAAGGTCGCGTAGGTCGAGTTCGAGGCAGGTAGGTCGAGTTCGAGGCAGGAGGACGATCACCGTGCAACAGACCCAGCACACGGACCCGGTCCCGAACGGGCGCGCCTCCCCCCCCACCCGCGCAAGCCGGCGCCGGCGGGGCCTGACCGCCCTCGCCGCCCTGGGGCTCGGCGCCGCGCTGCTGCTCACGCCGGGGCTGCTGCCCGGGGGGGCCCGCGGGGGCGTCCCCGGCTGGGCCGCCGCCGACGAGAACGACGCCGTGATCTCGATCGTGGACGAGGTGCCGATCGAGGAGTTCCTCAAGGCCGTGGGCAAGAAGGTGGGCGGCAAGCCCATCGTCTGGAACCCGACCGACAAGCAGATCAAGGACAAGAAGATCATCGGGTCGATCAACCTGAAGGCCCCCCCCGACCAGCTCTTCGACCTGGTCCGCGCCCTGCTCACCTTCTACGAGCTGGCCATGGTGCCGGTGGGCCCCCAGGGCTACGAGGTCTACCTGGTGATGGACGCCCGGGCCCAGGGCGCGATCGTCAAGCTCAAGCCCAAGACGATCGAGCTCCACGACGGCAACCTGGACAAGTTCGAGAACCAGGACGGCCTGTTCGTCTCCGCCACGATCCGCGTGGAGAACATGAACAACCTGCGCGACGCGCGCAACGCGCTCACGCGCATCGTCACCCAGCAGAACATCGGCAACGTCACGGAGGTGCCCGCCAGCCGCTCCTTCGTGGTGACCGACTTCGCGCCCAACGTGGTCGCCATCTACAAGCTGCTCCGCCAGCTGGACGTGAAGCCCGAGGGCAAGGTGGTGACGGCCACGTACCGGCAGCTGGTCCACGCCAGCGCCGACGAGATCGAGCCGATCCTGACCGACCTGTTCACCGGCCGCGAGCGCGTCTCGGTGAACCGCGTGAACCAGCCCCCGCCGCAGGGCGGCGGCGCCTCCGACGTGGACGAGGATCCCGAGCCGCGCATCCACAGCGACGTGCGCACGAACCTGCTGATCATCTACGCCACGCAGGACGACACGAAGGAGATCCAGGCGGTCATCGACCACCTGGACATCCCCGTGGTGATCACGAACAACCGCGTGAACGTGATCAAGCTGAAGAACCTGCAGGCCGAGGACACGGCCCAGGTGCTGCAGTCCCTGATCGAGAACACGAGCATCTTCGGCGTGGCCTCGGGCTCGCTGGGCGGCTCCTCCACGCGGCCCGGCGGCACGGCCCGTCCGCAGGCGGCCCGGCCCGCCGCGGGGGGCGACGGCTCCGCGCCCGACCAGGAGGAGCGCCCGGCGATCGTGGCCGACGTGAAGAGCAACAGCCTGATCATCGCGGCGAGCAAGCGGCAGTTCGAGGAGCTCGAGCGCGTGATCAAGCTGATCGACGTGCGCAAGGCGCAGGTGCTGATCGAAGCCGCCCTCGTCGAGCTGACCCTGGACGACAGCTTCCGCCTGGCCATCGAGCTCGGCCTGGCCGACGACCACGGCCTGACGAACCCGGACAAGGTCTCCGGTTTCGGCTTCACCTCCTTCGGGCAGACGGTCTTCGCCGACAAGGACGGCGACACCTACCTCACCGACCGCATCCCCCCCTTCGTGGACAGCGCCGACGCCGGGGCGCCCACGGGCCTGGTGGGCGGCATCTTCGCGCTGGGCCAGGTGCCGCTGATCTTCAACATCGTCAACTCGATCACGCGCAGCCGCATCCTGCAGCTGCCCAGCCTGGTGACGGCCGACAACGAGGAGGCCGTGATCGAGGTCAAGGACCAGCAGCCCACGACGACCAGCAGCACGACGAGCGGCGGCGTGACCAGCGGCGGCTTCGGCAACTACGAGGACGCCGGCACGACGCTGCAGATCTCGCCCCACATCGCCGACGACAAGTACCTGCTGCTGAACATCCGCATGCAGGTGAGCGCCTTCGATGGCGAGTCGCGCGTGCTGGCCAACGGCACCGTCATCCCCCCCAACCGCATCACCCGCGAGCTGAAGACCGTGGTGACGGTCCCGGACCGGCACACGGTGGTGCTCGGCGGCCTGATGGGCACGAACGAGCGCAGCACGGTCGACAAGACCCCCTGGGTGGGCGACATCCCCATCCTGGGCAACCTGTTCAAGAGCACCAGCACGGGCAACCGCCAGACGAGCCTGTTCCTGTTCGTCACGCCGACGATCATGTACGGCGAGGGCGGCGTGGACATCCTGGACCGTGAGTCGGTCAAGCGCAAGCAGAAGGCCGACGAGCTGATCGGCTACACCGACATCTGGAACTCGCGCTTCGTGGGCTACGAGGAGCAGGACGGCGCCACGGGCTCGTTCGGGGGCGGGGCCGGCGGCTACGCCCCCTCCGCCGCGGGCGCGGTGCGCGGCAGCGGGAGCTCCACCGACGGGGCTGCCCCGGGCCTGCTCGAGGCCACGCGCTTCCAGGGCGTGTCCACCGACCGGCTGGCGGCCGAGGCCGCCCACCGGCGCGCCCTGCTCCGCCGCCAAGCCCCGGCCGGCCGCTGACGGACCGCGAAGGAGGACCGTGGAGAACCCCCTCGTCGCCACCCTGCGCGGGCAGAAGCTGCTCACCGACGAGCAGATCGAGCAGGCGATGGCCGCGGAGCGCGAGACGGGCTGGCCGCTCGACAAGGTGCTGCTCTCGCGCGGCATGCTCTCCGAGCACGACCTGCTCAAGGCGATCTCCTCGGGCCTGGGCCTGCCCTACTGGGAGACCCTGGGCCAGGTGAAGGTGCCCGACGCCTTCGTGAACCGCGTGCCGGTGCACTTCGCGCGCAACTACTACCTGGTCGGCCTGGAGCAGAGCGGCGGCACGATGCGCGTGGCCACGGCCTCGCCGTTCGACGCCTACCCGATGGACGACCTGGCCGCGATGCTGGGGATGGAGCTCGACCCGGTGCTGGCCCCGCGCACCGAGATCACGAGCCTGATCAACAAGGCCTACAAGAACAAGCAGGACATCGTCGAAGAGTCGGTCGGCGACATGGAGGACGCCGACCTCGAGAGCCTGGCGGAGGGCCTGGAGGCCGGGGAGGACATCCTCGACGTCGCCAACAAGGCGCCGATCATCAAGCTGGTGAACATGCTGTTCTTCCAGGCGCTGAAGATGCGCGCCTCGGACATCCACCTGCAGCCCTTCGAGGACCGGCTGCAGGTGCGCTACCGCATCGACGGCATCCTCTACGACATGGAGTCGATCCCCAAGAAGCTCCAGGACGCGGTCACCTCGCGCATCAAGACGCAGGGCAAGCTCGACATCGCCGAGCGGCGCCTGCCGCAGGACGGCCGCACCAGCCTCAAGGTGGGCGACGCCGAGGTGGACGTGCGCATCTC
>CAZPOZ010000110.1:0-8248 GCA_964588235.1 uncultured Planctomycetales bacterium | reverse complement strand
ATCGGGGCCGCCGAGACGCTGCGGGCGCTCGAGCGCCTCGCCGACCTCGGCGCGCGCCTGGCCGCGCTGGCGGCCGCGGTGCGCTCCATCAGCACGCCCCTGCTGCGCAACCTGGGCACGCTGGGCGGCAACGTCTGCCTCGACACCCGCTGCAACTACTACGACCAGAACTACGAGTGGCGCCGCGCGATCGGCTTCTGCATGAAGTGCGACGGCGACACCTGCTGGGTCGCGCCCTCCTCGCCCCGGTGCTGGGCGGTGAACTCCTCCGACGGCGTGCCGGTGCTGATGGCGCTGGGCGCCCGCGCGCGCCTGGTCTCGGCCGCCGGCGAGCGCGAGATCCCCGTGGCCGCCCTGTTCCGCAACGACGGCATCGACTACCTGACGAAGGCGCACGAGGAGGTGCTCACGCACCTGATCGTGCCGCCGCAGGGGGAGGCGCGCTCGGTCTACCGCAAGGTGCGCCGGCGGGGCACCTTCGACTTCCCCGTGCTGGGGGCCGCGGTGCGCGTGCGCCTGGCCCGGGGCGTGGTGGAGGCGGCCGACGTGGTGCTCAACGCCGTGGGCAGCGCGCCCGTGGAGGCGGCCGAAGCCGTGGAGGCGCTGCTCGGGCGGGCGCTCACGCCGGAGGTGATCGCCGGCGCCGCCGAGAAGGCCGCGCGCCTGGCCAAGCCGCTCGACAACACCGACCACCTCCACACCTGGCGCAAGAAGCGCGTGGCCGTGGAGGTGCGCCGGGCGCTGACCGAGCTGGCGGGACCTCGCTAGCCGGGCCCCGGCACGGCACGCCGGCCGCTTGCGCCCAGCGCCCGCGCGCAGGCGTCCAGGAAGGCCGGGGTCGGCTCGCACGCCAGGGTCATCCGTCGGTTGGACTTGGGGTGGCGCAGGGTCAACAGCAGGCGGTGCGGCGGGACCAGGTCGCGGGCCCCCGGCGGAGGCGGGCCGGGGGGGCGCTCCTCGCGCAGCGCGAACCCCGCCCCCTGCGGGGCCGGGGGGGGCGCGTCCGCCCAGCGCTCGCCCGAACCCAGCGGGGGGCCGGCGCGGAGCGCGAGCAGCGACTCGAGCAGCGCGCCTCGGGCCTCGGCCTCGCTCACGCGCGCGGCGAGCGCCGCCGAGGCGCAGAGCAGCGCCACCCCGCTGCCGGCGCCGGAGGCGTCGGGCACGGCCACGAGCCCGGCGAGCCGACCCCGTGGAGCGCGGCCTCGGGCCAGGCCCGCCGCCTCGAGCGCGCCCGACACGGCCCTCGCCAGCGCCTCCCCGCCGAGGTTCGGGGCGAAGGCCCCGCGCTCCACGGCCACCAGCCAGGCGTCGGCGTGGAGCAGCCAGGGAGGAGCCGCCGCGGCCCGCGCCCCCGGGCGGGCCGGGCCGGCGCGCGCACCGCGGTCGGCCTGCTCCGGGTCGAAGCTGAGGCGCTCGGCACGCTCCACGGGGTCGTCGGGGGAGCGCCTCACCCGGCCCTCCACGCGCACGGCGCCCGCCCGGATCCAGGCCTGGGCCTGGCGGCGCGAGAGGCGGCCCCCTTCGGCCCGGAGCTCGCCCAGCAGGCGCTCGAGCAGGGTCTGGGCCGGCGGGGCCGGGGGCGGGGGCCGGTCGGAGATCATGCTTACAACGTACGATCTGCGGGGGACGTCGGCCCGGATTCCGCGGGCGGGTTGCCGCGCGCGGGGCCTGGGCTACGGTCACCCGGACTCGTGAGCGGATGCGGTGGCTTCCCCGGGGGGGGACGCCATGCCGACGACTGCCACGGGGCCTGACCAGGCCCCGCTTCGACCCCACCACCTCCGTCGCCCGCGCGAGCGCGGCATGGTCCTGATCTGGGCCGCGGCGAGCACGCTGATCATCGCCGGCGTGATCATGTCCGCCACCCAGCGCCTCAAGGCGGTGGACGAGGTCAGCCGGGCCGAGTTCTCGGCCGGGGGCCAGGCGGCCAACGTCGCCGAGGCCGGGATCGTGGACGGCTTCGCCTGGTTCCGGCGCCAGCAGGTGCAGCCCGTGGCGACCTTCGCCCCGGTGCGCAACCTGACCGCGAGCCCGCCCGTCAACGAGACCGACGACGCGGCCGTGGGCCTGGTGCGCACCTACGAGATCTCGCCCGGGCTGTGGGCGCGCTACACCCTGCGCAAGACCGTGGCGGCGGAGGCGTACACCGACCGCAACGCCAACGGCCACTACGACGCGGGCGAGACCTTCACCGACACCAACGGGGACGGGCGCTGGAGCCCCGCGCGGGAGACCCGTGACGTGACGGTCGAGCGGGGGCTGACGGGCGCCGGCACCGTCTGGCAGCTGGTGAGCCATGCGCAGCTCTTCCGCCGGCCCGACGCCGACCAGGCCATCGGCGCGGGGCCCAACGTGCAGATCGCCGAGGCCACGCTGGCCGCCGAGCTGCGGCGGCTGACGCTGGCGCCGCCGGCCACGGCCGCGATCTGCGTCTCGAAGTCGGCCTCGATCTCCGTGGGCACGCGCGGGCGGGTGCGCAGCGACACGACCTGCGTCGCGTACGGCACGAACACCGGCACCGTGCAGATCTCCGCCGGCGAGCTGGTCGGGCCCACGAAGACGGCGCTCGTGCCGGGCTGGAACGACTCGGTGGAGTCGGTCTTCGGCGTGGACTGGCCGTCCCTGCAGTCGATGGCCGACATCAGCACAACCGACCCCGTGGGGGGGCTGCCGGCCACCCTGCCCCACATGAGCCTGGTCGTGGTGACGGGCAACCTGACCTACACGCAGAAGCGCCCGCTGCGCGGCACGGCCGTCCTGATCGTCAAGGGCAACGTGGACATCCAGGCCAGCAGCAACTCGTTCTTCAACGGCCTGCTCTACGTGGACGGCAACCTCACGGTCCGCGCCCCGGCGATGCTCCGGGGCACCGTGATCTGCCGGGGCGCGCTCGACGTCAAGGGCACCAGCGGCGACTTCGTGGATGTGGAGCGGGACCCGAAGATCCTGACCAAGCTCATGACCGTCATGGGCCAGTACCGCATGAGCAAGGCCCCGTTCAAGCCCTCGCGGCTGATGGTGGACGGACGCCCGGACGAGGCCTGGACCCTGGGCCGGCCCACCCAGCCCTGAGCCCCGACGCCGCCCCCTCCCGGGATGCCGCTCAGGCGCCGGCGCCCCGCCGGCCGATAGGGAGGGCGACCCCTGCCCGCCGGGCAGGGGGTTTCAGGCACCGTGAGAGCCGGGCGTGGTGGCCCGCAACGGTCCCGAGGACCGCATGACGCCCACCGACCCCTCCCGAGCCGCGCCGGTCACCGCCGACCCCGGGCCCCGTCCCTTCCGCCGACCCGGCCCCGTGCCGGCGCGCGAGCGGGGCAGCCTGCTGATCTGGGCGGCGATCGTCGTGCTGATCGTGCTGGGCGTCGTGGCCGCGGGCGTCCGCCAGCAGCAGGCCGGCGACGCCGCCAGCCGCCTGTCGATGGCCTCCGACGGCCAGGCGCGCGCCGTGGCCGAGGCCGGGCTGGTGGACGGCTTCGCCTGGTTCCGACGCCAGCAGAGCCAGCCGGTGACGGCCTTCGCCCCGGTCCTGGACCTCGCCGCGAGCCCTCCCGTGAACGAGACCGACGACGCCGCCATCGGCCTCGTGCGCGAGTACGAGATCCAGACCAGCCTGTGGGGGCGCTACGAGGTGCGGCGGGCCGTCGCCGCGGAGACCTTCACCGACCAGGACGGCGACGGGCTGCACGACGACGCCGAGCCCTTCGTCGATGCGGACGGCGACGGCCGCTGGGACCCCGCCCGCGGCACCCGCGACGTGACCTCCGAGCGCGGGCTGCCGGGCGCCGGCGCCGTCTGGCTGCTCGAGAGCCACGGGTTCCTCTACGAACGGCCCCGCGCGGATCTGCCGCTGAACGCCCCGCCCAACCGGCTGGTGGCCAGCGCGCGCGTGGCCAGCGAGCTGCGTCGGCTGACGATCACGCCGCCTGCGGCGGCCGCCGTCTGCGCGGCCTCCGCCGCCTCCTCCACCGTCGGCAGCCGGGGACGCCTGCGCGGGGGGGCGGGGGCGGGCTTGGCCTACGCCCAGGGCACGGGGACCCCCGTCGTGCAGAGCGGCGGCGAGCTGACCGGCACGCCGCCTTCCACGGCCGTGCCCGGCTACGCCGGCTCGCTGGAGGCCGTCTTCGGCGTCAGCCAGGCCGAGCTGATGAGCATGGCCGACGTCTCCACGGCCTCGATGGCCGGCGTGCCCTCGCCGGTGGGCGACTACACGCTGGTGGTGATCGCCGGCGACGCCACCTTCACGGCCGCGCAGCCGCTGGCGGGCACGGGGATCGTGGTCGTGCTGGGGAGCTGCACGATCTCCGCCTCGTCGAACTCGTACTTCGGCGGCCTGCTCTGGGTGCAGGGCAGCCTGACCGTGCGCGCGCCCTGCTACCTGCACGGCAGCGCGATCGTGGGCGGCGCGCTCGACGTCCGCGGCACGGGCGGCGACGCCGCCGAGCTCGAGCACGACCCGGCGGTGCTCAACGAGCTGCTGCTGCGCATGGGGCAGTACCGACACAGCAAGGCGGTGTTCGTGCCCGGCTCCGACCCGGTCTCGAGCATCGCGGGAGGCTGATCCGATGCACGTTCCCTCTCGCACGCGGGGCTTCGGCCTGATCGAGGTGCTCATCTCGGGCGCCCTGGTCGTCCTGGCCGCCATGGCCGGCGTGGCCTACGTCACGCGCAGCGCCCAGCACGCCGACTGGTCGCGCGACAAGGTGTTCGCGCGCCAGAAGGCGCTCTCGATCCTGGCCGAGATGCGCGCGTACGTCGAGGGCGGCGAGGGCGAGGTGGCCGCCGACCTGGACGGCTTCGACGACGGCCTGGGCCAGAGCGCCACCCTGTCGATCGCCTGGGACCCGGACGACCCGGGCTCCTACGTGGCGCCCGGCCACCCGCTCTCGGGCAACTTCCAGGAGCAGGGCGAGTGGCGCTGGTACCGGCGCATCTCGGTGCGCGCCTTCCCCGGGATCAACACCCGCGACCTGCGCATCTGCACCGTGCGCATGTTCCGCATGCGCAAGGGCGACGTCTTCCCCGGCGAGTCGATGGCCGAGGTCTCGTCCGTGATCCGCACGATCGGCGACGCCTACCCCAGCACCCAAGTCTACGACGTCTACCTGCTGGCGCTGGAGAGCATCCCGGGCTGGTGGGTCTACATGGACGCGATCCAGCCCTTCATCGAGGCCACCCTGACCGACCTCGAGTCGCGCAACCCGGGCCTCAAGTTCCGCACGCACTGGATCACGAAGGCCGGGTTCGGGCGCGACGAGGAGTACGCGCCCTACACGAACGAGGCGCGCGACAGCCAGGCGAACACGCCCTGGGCCTACGTCTACCCGGGTCGGATGCCCACGGGCAGCGCGGCCGAGCGCTACTACCCGGCCGAGCGCATCCAGGCGCGCGTGAACCGTGACGGCGAGACCGCCCCGACCCTCGTGAACGACTACTCCGCCACCGAGCCCTACACCGACTCGGACGGCGACGGCACGCGCGACCCGGGCGAGCCGTTCACCGACGTGGACGGGGACGGCTCGTGGGACCTGAACAACCCGGTGCCCTACGCGCTGGCCGACCAGCACAACGCCTGCATGCGGCACCCCGACGAGGCGCGGCGCTTCGACGCGCGCGTCGCCGCGGGCCTGGACGTGGACGACACGCCCACCTTCCGCCTGCTGCTCGACCGCATGATCGCCGACCCGAGCCGCTACCACAACGCGATCCTGATCAACCTGCACGGCGAGCTGCTCCCCATGCCCCCGGCGCGCAACGTGAGCGACGCGGCCAAGGACCCCGTGACGAAGCCGGGCTGGCGCGCCGTCACCCACCCCGAGCGCATCCGCATGGTACGCGTGGCCGGCAACGACGTCTCCAGCACGCGCCCGCGGTGGCGGGTGCACGCCTACAAGACGGCGTTCCCGGCGGGGCACGAGGCGCTCACCACCCAGGAGGAGCCCTTCCTGGACGTCAACAAGAACGGGGCCTACGACCTGGGGGAGACCTTCCAGGACTGGAACGGCAACGGCCTGCGCGATGTGGGCGTGGCGGTCACCGTGGCCATCCAGGGCGGCGACTTCTCCCAGAACGTGAACGGCACGGGCTTCGTGCCCCTGATGGTCTCGTGCCTGCCCGGCGGCATCGACGCCGACGGCAACGGCACGGGGGACGCGTACACGGCCTTCGCCCTGGCCAAGCAGTACCCCGAGGCCTTCACCGACGCCAACGGCGACTCGCGCCGCCAGGTGAGCGAGCCCTTCCTCGACCTGAACGGCAACGGCCTGTGGGACACGACCGAGCCCTACCAGAACCTGGACGGCGACGGCGCGCGCACGGCCTCGACCGAGACGCTGGTGGACCAGAACGGCAACGGATCCTTCGACGCCGGCCGTCCGGCCGAGCCCTTCACGGACGGGAACGCCAACGGCCGCTGGGACGCGGCGGAGCCCTACTGGGACCGGGACGGGGACGGCGTCCGCGACGCGGCCACCGCGCCCGTCTCGCCCTGGAGGGCCTGGAACCCGGCGGTGGACGGGGCCAGCACGGCCGCGACGAACGCCTACGTCGCCGCCTACGGCGAGCCCTTCCTGGACCTCAACGGCAGCAAGACCTGGAACCCGGCCGAGGCCTTCTTCGACGCCAACCAGAACGGCTGCTGGGACGGCGGCTTCAAGCGCGGCGAGATGTGGTTCCAGCCGCGGTTCGACGCGGCGACGAAGCAGACCCTGCTGTTCCTCTACGGCACGCCCCTGGAGACGCCCTACCTCACCGCCACCACGGGCCTGGACCCCCAGTGGCGGCTCTACGACCTCGACCACGTGCCCTGCCCCACGCCGGCCACCGCGGCCGACACGAACCGCTTCTCGCGGGATCTCTCCACCACGGGCAGCCAGCCGAAGAACACCGCGCGCTGGCTGATCGAGATGACCGTGCCCGGGCTGCGCCGGGCCTTCGAGTCGTCGTCGGGCGCCAACGACGGCGACGCGCAGGACCTGGTGCTCGCGCTGCACACCCGCATCGGCAGCGACCTGAGCACGGGCACGACCTGGCCCACGCGCAACGCGCCGACGAACCTGTCCAAGGCCTACGCCTGGTACTGCGACTCGCTGGACGACGTGCCCTTCAGCGAGCGCTACCAGTTCCAGGGCGACCCGCGGCACTCGCCCTACGCCGACACGGACGCCACGGGCGCCTCGTACCCGCACGGCTACAACTGGGACTTCGACAACTTCGTCAACGGCTCGACCAGCGCCACCGGGAGCTGGCTCGCCTTCGACGCGGCGCGGCTGCGCGACGCCTGGAAGGGCAACCGCGGCTCGGCCAACGACGTGGGCCGGCTGATGCAGTGGCTGCGCACGGCGATCACCAAGACCGAGGCCGTCTACACCACGCTGACCGGCTTCTCGTACTACTACCTGTCGCTCGGCGGCGACGTGGGCTACGACTCGGCCAACGGCTTCGCCAACAGCATCCCGATGAACGGCACGCCCTTCGGGCTGACCGGCAACGTCAACGAGTGCACGATCATCGACGGCATCGGCACCTCGTCGATCACCGGCAGCCGCAAGCACGTGCAGAGCAACGCGGGCAACGCGTCCAACGGCATCCGCAACGGCGGCGTCTGGATCAGCAAGCCCTGGCTGGGCGAGCTGTGCGAGGACTCGGCCTACGCCGGCCAGTGGGCGGCCTGGGGCAACCTGCGCGCCGCCACGGGCACGACGGCCGGGCAGTACCACCTCGTCCGCCGGGGCTCCTTCCCCACGGCCCAGCAGCCCCGCGGCACGCTCCTGGTCAACGCCTACGCCCGCCTGGCCGAGGAAGGCTGCACGTCGCTGTTCAACATCGGGACCGCCAGCAGCACCTTCCACCACGAGTTCCGCGACGGCCAGAGCGGCTCGCTGGTGGAGGACGGTCCGCAGCTGGGCACGAACTACAACTTCCCGCTGCCCACCAGCACCCTGATCAGCCGCCCCTGGGGCCTCACGCTCTCGGGGGCCGGCGGCACGGGCGACGAGTTCTCCTACTCGACCGAGTTCCCGAAGTACACGGCGGCCGTCGTGCGACGCTTCTACAACCACGCGGCGAGCGCGTCGGTCACGGGCAGCGGCCTGATCCGCCTGCGCGAGCCGGGGGGCGCCCGCGGCGGCTACGTCGTGGCCAACGGCATCGACAAGACGATCGAGTCGGGCTCGGCCTTCATCTCGCGCTACAGCCTGCTGACGCTGATCCACTCGTTCTTCGCCGCGGGCCTGCCCAGCACGCCCAACCG
>CAZPOZ010000109.1:0-8250 GCA_964588235.1 uncultured Planctomycetales bacterium | reverse complement strand
CGCCCGGCTCCAGCGCGCCGCACGTGCCTCGCATCGCCTGTCTTGGTGGCGTTGAGGCTCAGAGGCGCTCGGGCCTGCGGGCGGAGCGCTCCTCCTTGTGGCGCATCAGGGCCTTGAGCGGCGTGCCCACCTCGCCTCCCGCCAGCCGCGTGAGCGCCAGCGCAGCCGAGCGCCCCTCCCAGTCGTCCGGCCAGGCGCTCAGCGCCGCCTCGGCCTCCTGGGCCAGCGCGGCGAGGTCGGCGCCGGCCGCGAGCGACGCGGCCAGCGCCTTGAGCAGCCGCGCCCGGTACCAGGCGGGCTCCGCCTCGAACGCCCGGCCGAACGCCTCCGCCGCCTTGCCGGCGTCCTCGGCCACGAGCGCCGCGGCCCCCTCCTTGAACGCGGCCTCCGCGGCCTGCCAGGACTCGCCGTCCTGGGGGATGTTCAGCTGCACGCGCTCGCCCTCGATCTTGGTCGGGTTCACGCGCACGATCCGTCGGGGGTCGTGGCCGCACTCAGCCTGCCCCACCAGGGCGAAGCCCACCGTGCGGGTGCCGTCGCCCTCCTGGGCCGGGGCCAGGGTCTGGCCCTGCACGGCGAAACGGCCGTCGCAGGCCGAGCGCAGGTAGCTGACCAGGTGGGCCACGCAGTCCATGCTCTTTGCGGTCACGTCGATGCGCTCGGGCCCCTTGCCCGCCTCGGGCACGCCCGAGCCGGAGGTCAGCTGCTGGCGGGCCTCGCGCGCCTCCTTGCGGGCCGCGGCCGCCTTGGGCCCCAGGCGCGCGTGAAGGCGCGCCTCCACCAGCAGCAGCAGGCCGTCCTCGCCCTCGCGGGCGCCCTCGGCGGCCTCCTTGCCCACGGCGGCCGCCACCTCCGCGGCCTTGCCCTCCCAGGCGTCGGCCAACGCGCGCGCGCGCACGGCGGCCGGCTCGGTGCGCGTGCCGGCGGCGCGGCGCAGGCCGGCCGCGTCCTCGAGGTCGAGCTCCACGGCCACGTCGAAGGCCCAGGCCTCGGGCTGCCGCGCCAGCACCTGGGCGACGGCCAGGCGGGCCTCCTTCGCGCGGCCCCGGCGCGCGTGGGCGAGGGCCAGCGCGCGGGCGGCGGTGAGGTCGGTGGTCGCGGAGGTGGCCAGCCCGGTCACGGCGGCGTCGTACTCGCCCATGCGGAAGGCGTACAGGCCCAGGCGGCCCAGGAGGAAGGCGTCCTTCGTGCGCTCGGCGTGCTGCTTGAGCAGGGCCACGGCCTCGGGCGTCTTCCCGGCCTCGTCGAGCAGCTCGGCCAGCACGGCGACGAAGCGCGGCCGCGGATCGCCCTCGACGGCCTTGCGGGCGGCCTCGAGCGCCTCGGGCCTGACCGCGGCGTCCTCCAGCCCGAGCCGGCGCAGCGCCAGGGCCAGGGCGAAGCGCAGGGCGGGGCACTCCTTCTTCGCGAGGCCCTCGCGGGCGAAGTCGGCGGCGCTGCGGGAGAGCCCGCCCTCCACCATCAGCTCGGTCTTCGCGACCAGGGCGTCCTCGAAGCCGGGGTGGTCGGCCAGCACCGCGTCCACGAGCTCTTCGGCCCGCGTCTCCTCGCCGCGGGCCTTGAGGTTGGCCGCCAGCAGCAGCCGCGGCCACGGGGCCTTCGGATCCTTGGCGACGGCCTTCTCCAGGTGCTCGGCCTGCTTGGCCGGCTCGGCCTCCAGCCGGGCCCGCAGGAGGTCGAAGACGGCGCTGCTGGGCGCCGCCTTCTCCTTCGGCCCGATCTGCTTCTCCCAGAGCTCGGCCTCGGGCTTCTTGTTCGCCCTCCAGACGCGCACGAACAGCTCCCAGTAGTCGATCGACTCGGCCGCCTTGAGCCGCGCGCGGGAGATCGCGTTCCAGGCGCCGGCGAGCGACTTGGGATCGCCCTTGGCCAGCAGCGCCTTGGCCTCCTCCACGTCCTTGCGCGCCGCCGCGGGGACGTCGTCGGCGTGCGCCGGACGAGGCACCCCGCCCAGCAGCCCCAGCAGGGAGGCGAGCAGCAGCGCGCGGATCGACGACGGGGACATGGGAGCCCTCCCGGGCCAGGGGTCGCCCCTGGTTGGACGCCGCCGGCGCCCCGAGGTTCGAAACGTCCGGGCCGGCGCGCCGCCGCCAGCATAGCGCCGGGCCGCCGGGTCCGCCGGGGGCGCGGGCGCTCCGTTGCGCCGAAGGGGGTGCAGGGCCACACTCGGGGCATGAGCGAGAGCCGCCCCCCCGCCGACGGGCCCGTCGTCTTCCGCCCCGACCCGCGGACCGCCGCGCGCACCCGTGTGGGCCGACTCATGGAGCGCGTGGGCGCGCCGGACGCGGCGGCCCTGCACGCCTGGTCGATCGCCGACCTGGAGCGCTTCTGGCACACCGCGCTCGACGACCTGGGGGTCTCGTGGTACCGGCCCTACGAGCGCGTGCTCGACCGCTCCGGAGGCCTGCCCTTCACGCGCTGGTTCCTGGGGGGAACCACGAACCTGGCGCTCAACGCGCTGGACCGCCACGTGGAGGCGGGTCGGGGCGCCGCGCAGGCGCTGATCGCGGAGGCCGACGACGGCCGGGTGCGCAGCCTGAGCTACGCCGAGCTCCGGGAGCAGGTGAACCGGGCCGCGGGGCTCCTGCGCGACCTGGGGGTGCGGCCGGGAGACCGGGTGGGCCTCTACCTGCCGATGGTGGCCGAGGTCGTGGTGGCGCTCTTCGCCTGCTTCCAGGTGGGCGCGCTGGCCGTGCCCGTGTTCTCGGCCTTCGGCGCCGACGCGCTGGCGGTGCGCCTGCGGGACGCCGGCGTCCGGGTGCTGTTCACGGCCGACGGCGGCTTCCGGCGCGGCCAGGCCGTGCCCATCCTGCCCGCGGCGCAGGCCGCGGCGGCCCGGCTCCCCGACCTCCAGCACCTGATCGTGCTGCGCCGCACCGGCGCCGAGGTGGCCCTCGCAGCCGGGCGGGACCGCTGGTGGCACGACGCCGTGGAGCGCCGCGCCCCCGACCCCCGCACGGAGCAGCTCCCGGCCGAGGCGGGCTCGATGATCCTCTACACCTCGGGCACGACGGGCCGGCCCAAGGGCACGGTGCACACCCACGCGGGCTGCCTGGCCACGATCACCAAGGAGGTCGGCTACGCCTTCGACGTGCACCCGGGGGACCGCTTCTTCTGGCTGACCGACGTGGGCTGGATGATGGGGCCCTGGGAGATGATCGGCGTGCTGACGCTCGGGGCCACGCTGCTGGTGTTCGAAGGGGCCCCGAACTGGCCCCGCAACGACCGGCTCTTCGACCTCGTGGAGCGGCACCGGCTGACGCACCTGGGCGTCGCCCCCACCGCCGTGCGCCTGCTCCGGCGCAGCGGCGAGGAGCCCGCCGCCGGACGCGACCTCTCCTCGCTGCGCGTGCTGGGCAGCACGGGCGAGCCCTGGGATCCCGAGTCGTGGACCTGGTTCTTCGAGCGCGTGGGCGGCAAGCGCTGCCCGCTGGTGAACATCAGCGGCGGCACGGAGATGGTGGGCTGCCTGCTCTCCCCGCTGCCGGTCTCGCCCCTCAAGCCCACGACCCTGGGCGGGCCGGGGCTGGGCATGGACGTGGACGTGTTCGACGAGCAGGGCCGCAGCGTGCGCGGGGCGGTGGGGCACCTGGTGCTCAAGCAGCCGGCGCCGAGCCTGACGAAGGGCTTCCTCAACGACGAGGCGCGCTACCTGAAGACCTACTTCGAGCGCTTCGGGCGGGACGTCTGGTACCACGGCGACTGGGCCTACGTGGACGCCGACGGCTACTGGTTCCTCCACGGGCGCAGCGACGACACGATCAAGGTGGCGGGCAAGCGAACGGGCCCGGCCGAGGTCGAGGCGGCGGTGGTGGGTCACCCGGGCGCGAGCGAGGCGGCCGCGGTGGGCGTGCCCGACGAGCTCAAGGGCGAGGCGCTGGTCGTGTTCGTCGTGCTCAAGCGCGGCGTGGTCGAGAGCGAGGCCCTGCGCGCCGAGCTGAGCCGGGCCGTCGAGGCCGCGATGGGCCCGACCCTGCGGCCGAAGGCGCTGCGCTTCGTGGACGCGCTGCCCAAGACGCGCTCGGGCAAGATCCTGCGCCGCGCGGTCCGCGCCGCCTGGCTGGGCGAGCCGCCGGGCGACCTGGGCACGGCCGAGAACCCCGAGGCGCTGGACGGCATCGCCCGCAGCCGCTGAGGCGGCGGCCCGGGAACGGCGCCGTGCGTCACGCGGAGGGCAGGGCGCGCACGAGCCGGAAGCCGAGGTTGCCCGCGCGCTCGCCCGGCGTGAGCGGCAGCCGGGCCGCGCAGCGCAGGTGCTGGATGCCGTTGCTCCAGCCCCCGCCCCGCGCGATGCGCTCGGCGCGCCGGGCGTCGAACCACGACGAGGTCCACTCCTGGATGCTGCCCGCGGCGTCCACCATCCCGTAGAGCGAGGTGGCGCTGGGGAAGGCGCCGACGGGCTCGGGCTGCGGCACCTCGTCGCGCGCCTCCCGGCAGCGGCACAGCGAGGCCTCGGCCGCGTCGCCCCACGGGTAGCGCCGGCCGTCCACGCCGCGGGCCGCCTTCTCCCGCTCCTCCTCCGAGGGCAGCCGGTGCTCGACCCCCGTCACCGCCGTGCGCCAGGCGGCGTAGGCCACGGCCTGGCCGTGCGAGACGCCGAACACCGGCCAGCGGGCCTCGCAGCCCGTCCCGTGCCGCGCGTGGTGGCGGGCGGCGACCTCGGGACGCAGCAGGCCCGGGCGCAGCGCCCAGGCGCCCGTGGCGTCCCGCTCGAGGTAGTCGCCGTCCCCCGGCGTGCCGGGGGCGGCCGCGCGGGCGGCCTCGGGCCCCTGCTCGCGCTCCACGAGGTTCACGTAGGCGAGGTAGTCCCCGAACGTGACGGGGTGGCGGGCGATCGCGAACTCGGGCAGCTCGACCTCGCGCGAGCCCGGCCCCTCCCCGCAGACGAACGGCCCGCCGGGGACGAGCACGAACCCCGCCCCCAGCTCCGCCTCGGTGCGCAGGCGCACGCTCCCGCGCCAGGCGCGGTTGCGCGTCACGCGCACGGGGTAGCGCACCTCACGGAAGCCCGACAGGCGCAGCGTGCACAGGTAGGAGCCCATCGGGACGGGCACCTCCCGCAGGGGCGTGGTCCCCAGGCGCTGCGGCGCCCCGGCGACGAGCACGCCGTCGCGGTCCGCGTACGGGGCGATCTGCACCTCGGCTCCGGCGGGGATCGAGGTCAGGCTGAGGGTGCCGTCGCCCTTCACGAACCCGGCCAGCGCCCCGTCGTCGTAGTGCCTCACGCTCTCCAGCGCCTGCTCGGCCCCGCGCTCGTCCCCTTCGCGCTCGGCCTGGCGCAGGCGCTCCTGCCACAGGCCCGCCAGAGCGGCCCGGGCCCCGGGGTGGCGCTCCTCCTGCGTCAGCGCCGCGTCGTACCAGCGCAGGGCCTCCGTCCAGGCACGACCCGCCTCCCGCTGCCCGGCCCGCAGGCGGCGCCGCGCCTCGAGCAGCGGCGCCTTGGCCTCGAGCGGCTCCCAGGGCCTGAACCGGACGGCCTGGGCTTCGACCTCGGCCTGCGCCTCGGCCACCTCCGAGCGGGCGCGATCGTAGGCGGCCACGGCCGCCGCGCCCCGGGCGGCGAAGGCCTCCGCCTCGCCGTGGCGCCGCTCGCGCTCGCTGGAGCCGTCCAGCCAGGCGCGCAGGGCCTGGCCCAGCTCGCGCGCGCTGGCGTGGCGCCCGGCCGGGTCCTTCGCCATCGCCCGGCGGCAGGCCTGGGCCAGGGCCTCGGGCACGGGCCGCCGCGGGTTGCGCAGGGCCACGTCGGGCACGTCCACCTGCGCCACCCGCGCCAGCAGGTCCGGGGCCCGGGGGTCGTAGGCGGGCTGCAGCGTGAGGATCTCGTAGAGCAGCAGGCCGGCGGCGAACACGTCGGAGCGCTCGTGGGCCACGCCGAGCAGCTGCTCGGGGGCCATGTACGCCAGGGTGCCCTTGAGGGCCCCCTGCTGCGTCTCGAGCGCGGCGTCGGTGCGCGCGGTGTGCACGCGCTCCACGGGGTCGGCCGCCGCCGGTTCGGAGCCGGGCTCCCAGGCGCCCGGGGCGCGCACGCGGGCCACGCCCCAGTCCATGAGGTGCACCTCGCCGTAGTCGCCCAGCATCATGTTCTCGGGCTTGAGGTCGCGGTGGATCACGCCGCGCTCGTGGGCGAACTGCAGGGCGTCGCACAGCCGCTCCATCGCGCCGGTCAGCCGGTGCAGCGACCACTCGCGCTGCACCTCCGGCCTGCGCACGAACAGGTCGTGCAGGATCTCCCGCAGCGTGCGCCCCTTGACCAGCTTCATCGTGAAGTACAGCCGCCCGTCGGCCGTGACGCCCATGTCGTGCACCGGGGGGATGCCCGGGTGCTCCAGCTGGCTCGTCGTCTGCGCCTCGGCCACGAAGTGCAGCTGGCTCTCCTCGCCCGCGCTGGCGCCGCCCAGCAGCACCTTCATGGCCACCTGCCGCCGGAGGTCGCGATCGGTGACCAGCAGCACCTCGCCCATGCCGCCGCGCCCGATCGCCCCCTCGACGAGGTACTTGTCCGGAGGCCGGAACCCGGCGCCCGCCGCCGCTTCCCCGGCGCCGGTCCCCGGGCCCGACTGCGTGGCGAGCCGGGAGATCACGCTGGCACGGTCCGATTGCAGCGCGTCGTCCATGGGGCACGCTCCGGGAGTCGGGCGGAGTATACGGAGCGCCCCCGGGCGCGGGCCGGCCGGGGTCGGGCGAATCCTCGCGGCCGGGGCGGTCGGCGGCGATGCTCCCGGCATGTCCATCGAGATCCACGTGCCCACCGTCGGGCGGACGCTGGGCGGCAGCGTGCGCGCGGTGCTGGAGACGCTCCAGGCCAAGGCCTTCCAGAACATCGACCCGCCCGAGTCCGGCGCGCTCGAGGTCGAGCTGATGAACGTGGACGGCGAGGAGTGGGCCAAGACCGTGCCCGAGGAGGTCTCGGCCGCCGAGCTGGGCGAGCAGATCAAGGGCAACCGCGAGATCGTGCGGGTGCGCGTCGGCCTGCGCCTGGGCCACGTGCTGCTGTTCCCCGGCTTCTGCGTGCTCTGCCGGCCCGACGAGTACGAGCAGTTCGAGAGCGACCCGCGCGCCCGCCAGATCATCGGTCGCGAGGCCCTCGAGCTGGCCCGCGCCTTCGGCGCCGACGAGCTGATCGTGGCCGGCGACGCCGCCAGCGACTTCCTCGGCACCGAGGCCACCACCTGGGAGCAGCTCAAGGAGGTGCTCGAGGAGGAGGAGATCGAGCACCGGCTGATCGAGCTGGGGAAGGGCAAGCCCGGCGCGGGGCGGTCCTGAGATGGCACGCTCGATCCTGATCACCTCGGCGCTGCCCTACGCGAACGGCCCGATCCACATCGGCCACCTGGTCGAGTACATCCAGACCGACGTCTGGGCCCGCTTCCAGCGCCTGCGGGGCAACCGCTGCCTGTACCTGTGCGCCGACGACACCCACGGCACGGCGGTGATGGTGCGGGCCCGCGCCGAGGGCCGGACCGAGGAGAGCCTGATCGCCCAGATGCAGGCGCAGCACGAGCGCGACTTCGCCGCGTTCGGCCTGCGCACGGACGCCTACGGCAGCACGCATTCGGCCGAGAACCGCGAGCTGTGCGAGCGCGTCTGGAAGGCGCTCCAGGCGCAGGGCATGGTCGCGCGCCGCGACGTGACCCAGCTGTTCGACGTGCAGCTGCAGATGTTCCTGGCCGACCGCTTCATCAAGGGCACCTGCCCGCGCTGCGGCGCCCCCGACCAGTACGGCGACGCCTGCGACCGCTGCGGCTCGACCTACTCCGCCGCCGACGTGAAGGACCCGGTCAGCACGCTCACCGGCACCCGGCCGGAGGTGCGCAGCGCCCCCCATCTCTTCGTCGAGATCGAGCGCCTGCGCCCGTTCCTGACGGAGTGGACCCAGGCGCCGGGCCGGCTGCAACCCGAGGTGGCCCGCTTCCTCGCCCAGAGCTTCCTCGCCGAGCCGTTGCGCGACTGGGACGTGTCGCGCCCCGCGCCCTACTTCGGCTTCGAGATCCCCTTCGTGCCGGGCGCGCCGGTGAACCTGCCCGGCCAGCACTGGTACGTGTGGTTCGACGCGCCCCTGGGCTACGTGGCCACGACGGTCCAGTGGGCCCGCGCGCACGGCGAGGACTGGACCCGCTGGTGGTGCGGCGACGAGCACGAGCTGGTCCACGTGATCGGCAAGGACATCGTCTACTTCCACACCCTCTTCTGGCCCGCGATGCTGCGGACGGCGGGCTTCCGGCTGCCCACGCGCGTGCAGGTGCACGGCCA
>CAZPOZ010000108.1:0-8297 GCA_964588235.1 uncultured Planctomycetales bacterium | reverse complement strand
GCACCTGCATCACGCGCCGGATCTCCTCGTCGCGCCCGATCACGGGGTCGATCTTCCCCTGACGCGCACGCTCGGTGAGGTCCACCGTGTACTTCGAGAGCGCGTCGAAGCGCCCCTCCGGCGCGTCGTCGGTGACCCGCTGGCTGCCCTTGACCTGCGCGAGGGCCTTGCCCACCGCCGTGGCGTCGGCCTGGTGGCTGGCGAGCAGGTCGTGGGCCGCGCCGCCCCCTTCGGCCAGGATCCCCAGCAGCAGGTGCTCGGTGGAGACGTACTCGTCCCCCGCCGAGGCGGCCGCCTTCTGGGCCCGCTCGAGCAGGCGCGCGGCGCGCCGGCCCAGGCCGGGGCGTTCGCCCCCGGCCACGCGGGGCAGCTTGGCCGTCTCGCCGCGCACGAGCGTGGTCAGGGCCTGCACGTCGGCCCCGGTCCGGGCCAGCACGGCCGGCACGATGCCCTGCTCCTGCACGAGCAGGGCCTCGAGCAGGTGCTCGGGCAGCACCTCGGGGTGCCCGGCGGCCGTGGCCGCCTCGGCCGCGGCCTGCAGCGCCTCGCGGCTCTTCTGCGTGAAGCGTTCCAGGTTCATCGGGGCCGGCACCTTGCGTGGGAGCGGCGGGCCCGCGCGGGACGGAGCCCGCTCGAGCCCGCCGCGGGGGGGGCGGATGGGGAAGGGCCGGCGAGGGCGCGACAGGGCCCGCCGGCGGTCACTTGACCCGCAGCGTCTTGGGCTTGGCCTGCTCGGTCTTCGGCAGCTCGATCGTCAGCACGCCGTCCTTGAACGTGGCCTCGGCCTTGTCGCCGTCCACGCCCTTGGGCAGGGTCATCGAGCGCTGGAACGAGCCGTACACGCGCTCGATGCGGTGCCAGCTCTTGTCCTTGTGCTCCTCCTCGCGCTTCTTCTCGCCCGCGAGCGTCAGCACGCCGTTCTCGATCGTGATCGAGACGTCCTCCTTGGCCACGCCGGGCAGCTCGGCCGTGATCGTGAAGGCGTGCTCGCCCTCGGCCACGTTGAGCGCGGGCTTGAGCAGCCGGTCCACCTCGGCGCCCTGCCACAGGTTGGAGAGGCGGCTGCCGAAGTTGAACCAGTCGTCCCACATCCGGCCGAAGGGGAACACCTCGCCCGCCTCGCGGCGGGGCGTCGTCATCTCGTTGTTCATCGCGACCTCCGGGGAGCGCGGGCTCCGCGCCCGCGTCGGTTGCCCCCTGCGAGAGCAACGCCCGTACCAGGCCGCGTGCGGGCGCCGGGGGCCGTCCGCGGGCGGCCCGGGCCCCCGGACGGGGGCCGCGCCTTGCGAATCTGGCAAGGACTCCGGGGCTCGTGCCTGCCAGATCGGCAAAGGGGCCGCGGGGCCCTGCGCACCCCCTGCGGAGACGCGCGGGCGTCTACGGGCGGGCCCTGGATCCGGGGGCGACGGAATCGTCGGACCGCAACGGCTCCAGCGCCTGCTCCAGCAGGGCCCGCGTGCCCGGCGTGGCCTCGGTCAGGGGCAGGCGCACCTCGGCCGAGCCGATCAGCCCGAGCAGCGCCAGGGCGGCCTTGACCGGCACCGGGTTGGGCTCGACGAAGAGCGCGTGCGTCAGGGCCGCGAGCCGCTCGTGCAGCGCCAGGGCCGGGGCGAAGCGGCCCTCGCGCGCCAGGCGCACCAGCGTGGCCACCGGCCGGGGGACCACGTTGCTCGCCACGCTGATCACGCCCACCGCCCCCAGCGCCAGCATCGGCAGCGTCAGGCCGTCGTCGCCCGAGAGCACCGGCACGCCCCCCGCGAGCCGGAGCTCGGTGACGCGCGCGACCGAGCCCGTCTCCTTGATCGCCAGGATGCCCCCGGCCTCCGCCGTGCGCCGCACGGTGGGCACGTCGATCGAGATCACCGAGCGGCCCGGGATGTGGTAGAGCACGCCCGGCAACCCGCCGCGGTCCACGATCGTGCGGAAGTGGCGGTAGAGCCCTTCCTGCGTGGGCTTGTTGTAGTACGGCGCCACCAGCAGGCAGGCGTCGGCGCCCGCGCGCCGCGCCTCCTGGGTGAGGTGCACCGAGTGGTGCGTGTCGTAGGTGCCGGTGCCGGCCACGACGGGGACGCGCCCGCGCGCCGCCGCCACCGTCGTCGCGACCACCTCGGCCCGCTCCGCGTCGGTCAGCGTGGGCGACTCGCCCGTGGTGCCGCAGGGCACCAGGAACTCCACGCCCGCGGCCACCTGCTGCTCCACGAGGGCCGTGAGGCCTGCCCGGTCGAGCCGTCCGCCCTGGAAGGGCGTGACCAGCGCCGTGCCGGTGCCCGCGAGCGAGGCCAGCGGGGCGCTCATGCGCTGCCGCCTGCGCCGGGCGCGAGCAGCGCGCGCGCCGCGAGCAGCTCGCGGCGGACGGCGGCCACGGCCGCGCCCAGCCCGAGGAACACCGCCCGCGCGAGCACGTCGAAGCCCAGGTGCAGCTCCTCCACGTCGGCCAGCCCCGCCAGGCGGCCGGCCAGGCTCGGCGTCAGCCCGCCGCCGGCCGTGACCCGGAGCCCGAGCTGCCGGGCCGTGGCGGCCGCCTTGCTCAGGGCGAGGAACTCCCGCAGCCGCGCCCCCTCGCCGCGCGCTTCGGCGAAGCGCCGCGTGTCCAGGTCGGCCCAGGCGGCGCCGGCTTCGCTGGCCGCCAGCAGGGCCTCCTCGGAGGCGGGCAGGCGAACGGCCACCGGCAGCTCGGCGCCGCGCAGGCGTTCGACGGCGCCGGACCAGGCCGCGCGCTCGGCCCCTGCGGGCAAGGCCGCGGGACCCGGGACGAGCGTGACGCGCTCGGGGCGCAGGCGCACCGCGAGGTCCACCTCGGGGGTCCCCGGCACGGCGTCGAGCAGCAGGGGCCCCGCGAGGGCGGCGCCCAGCCGCTCGGCGTCGCGGGTCAGGCGGGCGGAGAGCCGGACGGCGTCGGCCCCGGCCAGCAGCGCCGCGTGGGCCGCGGCGTGCAGGTCGGGGGCCGGGCTGTCCGGCCCGGGGCGCAGGGCTGCGAAGGGATCCAGGCGCAGGACGAGGCGCAACATGCCCGGAGCCTACCGGCACCCGCTCGCCACGACAGGTCCGGGTGGTGTCCTGCGTTGGCTCCCCTGCGCGCGAGCGGCGCGCTGGGCTCGAGGGCGCTCAGGCCCGCATCGGCTCGTTGCGTAGGCCGGCGCGTGCCAGCGCCGCCGCAAGCGGCGGCGGGGGCGGCCTCGCCGCTGCGGGCCTTCCACGGCGCCCCGCTTGCGCGGCGCGTAGGAGGAGGGCCCTCCAGCGCCCCGGTGCGCCTGCGTCCCCCCTGCCGAGGGCGGAGCAGGGCACGACCCGGGCGGGACGGGGTACAGTCGCCCCACGCGCGGCCCTCCCCCGGGGGGGCCTGCGCGGGCGTTGGAGCCCCGGCCCGCCATGCGCATCCTCGCCGGTCGCTTCAAGGGGCGGCCCCTGCCGGTGCCCGACGGAGCCCGACCGGCCGGCGGCCGGCTGCGCACGAGCCTGTTCGGCGTCCTCAGCCCGCGGCTCGTCGGCGCGCGCGTGCTCGACGTGTGCGCCGGGGCGGGGGGCTTCGGCCTCGAGGCGCTCTCCCGCGGCGCGCTCGAGGTCGTCCTGCTCGACTCCGACCCCCGGGCGGTGGCGGCCCTGAGCGCCTGGCTCCTGCGCGTGGGCGCGGCCCGGGAGGGGCGGGCCCTGCGAGGCGACGCGCTGCGCCAGCCCTGGCCCCCGGGTCCGTTCGAGCTCGTGTTCCTGGACCCGCCCTTCTCCGCCTGGGGCGGCGCGGGCGGGGACGACCTCGTGGAGCGGGCGCGCCCCGTTCTGGCCCCCGACGGCCTGCTCGTGCTCAAGGTGCCCGCCCGACACCCGGTCGAGGCGTCCGCGGGCTGGGCGCTGCTCGACCGGCGGGCGGCGGGGGACGCGGCCTTCGTGCTCCTGAGCCCCCGGTAGCGCCGGCGATCCGCCCGGGTCCCGGCGGCCGGACGGCCACGGAGCGGCGCGCGGTCGGCGGCGGCCCGACCGCTTCCGGGTCAAGCGGGACCCCGTCCTGACCGATGCTCGGAGGGACGGCCTCTGGATCGTCCGGGCCGACTTGCTCTAGGATGCCGTGGTGTCTCCTCAGGACGCGCCCCTCAAGCCGCTCCCTCCCGCCGCGCCCCCGGGGGCGGACGACGCGGCGCCGCCCCGGCCCATCGGGCCCGAGCGGCTGCGCGCGCTGCGCGAGGCGATCCTCAACGGCACCTACCCGCTCGAGCAACGCGTCGTCGAAGGCTTGGCCGAGCTGTTCCGCCCGGCCGCCGGCGCGACCCCGCCCTCCCCCCGCCGCGCGCAACCCCGCTGAGGCGCCGCGGCCCTGCGCAAGGGTAGGATCCCGGGCATGGGCCGACGCTCCCGCCACCGCTGCCTCCTGGGCCTGCTGCTCCTCGGCGCGGCGGCGCTCGACCCCGGCCTGCGCGCGGCGCGGGCCGACCAGGGCTGGTGGGGCGACCTGGACAAGGGCCAGGGGGTGCGCCTGGAAGACGTGCTGGCCGCGCCGGAGCGCCACCGTGGGCGCGCCCTGACCTTCCCGTGCGTGTTCCACCGCGCCGAGCGCGAGTTCAACCCTCTGCGCACGCGCTTCAACGCCGAGCGCTACGACAACTTCAGCGTCTGGCCCGACGGCTCGCCGATCTGGGTCGAGGAGGCCTTCACCGCCGACTTCCCCTTCGTCTACGTGGCGCGCAGCCACCCGCAGCGCGACGCCCTGTTGCGCCTGGAGCCCTTCACGCGCATCGAGCTCACGGCGCGGATCGAGACCGTGCTCGACGGCCACCCGTTCCTGGAGGTCACGTCCTGGCGCGCGACCGGGCACCGCTTCGGGCAGCGCCTGTGGGACCTGCTGCGGCGGGCCGAAGCCTACGCCCAACCGGCCACCCCCGAGGGGCTGCCCCTGGCGGCCGACATCCTGCGGCGGGCGCTGGACCTGCAGCCTGACCTCGCGCCGGTGTACGACCTGCGCATCCGGGCCCGGCTGGCCGAGGTGCTGCGCCAGCTCGGGCGTGGGGAGGAGGCGGAGCAGGTGCTGGCCGCGCGCGGGGCGGCCTCGTCGGCGGCGGGGGTGGCGCCGGAGGGCGCCGCCGGAGCCGGGCCGGTCCCCCCGGGGGGGACCGGGGGACCGCTGCCCCCCTCCGCCCAGGCGCCGCCGCCCGGCCCGGGCAGCTCGATCGGCAGCCCCGACGGCGAGGCCGGCGCACACGACCCGCTCACCAGCCCCCTGGCCCCCGCTCCCGGCGCCCCGGACACGGCCTCACCGGGCAGCGGGGGCCCGGCCGTCGTCGATCCGCCGCTCCCGCCGCCGCCTCCCGGCGGAGCGCCCCCGCCGCGCCGCCCGCGGCTGGCGGGCGTGCGCTGACGGGAGCGCCGGCACGGTGAGCGCGGCTCCGATCGCCTTCCTCACGCGGCCGCTGTACCTGGGCAAGCCCTGGGGCGGGCGGCGGCTCGAGGCCGAGCTCGGTCGCAGCGACGTGCCGCCCGGCCCGATCGGCGAGGCCTGGGAGGCGAGCAGCCTCTCCGGAGCCCTCACGCTCGTGGAGGGCGGGCCGCGGGCCGGAGAGACCCTGGAGGCCGTGCTCGGGGCCCCCTTCCCCCTCTTGATCAAGGTGCTCGACGCCCGGGAGGACCTCTCGGTCCAGGTGCACCCGGATGGTCGGGGGGGGCCGGCGGCCAAGGAGGAGGCCTGGGTCGCGCTGGGCGAGGGCGGCGCGGTGGCGGTGGCGACGGGGCCGGTGGCCCCCCCGGCCGACCCGGCCGGCTGGCTCGGGGCTCTGCCCCGCACGCCGCTGCGCGGTCCGCGGGCCGTGCCGCCCCGAGCGCCCAGCCTGGTGCACGTCCCGGCGGGGAGCGTCCACGCGATCCTGGCCGGGAGCCTCGTGTGGGAGGTGCAGACGCCGGTGGACCTGACCTGGCGCCTGTACGACCACGGGCGGCTGGGCTTGGACGGCCGGCCGCGCGCGCTCCACACGGCCGAGGCGGCCGGTGTGCTCGGCCGGGGCCCGGAGGGGCTCCCGGGCGTGGCTCCCGACGGCCTGCGCCTCTCGGGCCGACGCTTCGGACTGCGACTCGAGCCCCCCGGGGCGCACCGGCTCGGCGGCGCCCTGGCCCTGTTCGCGACGGCGCCGGCGCGCGTGACCGGTCCGGCCTCGACCCTGCCGTTCGATGTGCCCCGGGGGCGGACAGCCGTGCTCTCGCACCAGGCCCTGGCCGTCGAGTCGGGCGGGTGGGTGCTGCTGGCCGACGGAGCGCCGGGGGAGGCTGCGGTTGGTCCCACCCCAGGCCCCCGCGGCCCGTAGCCCGACCTGCCCGTGAGGAGGCGGGCCGACGGCGATGCCGAGCCCTCGCCGAGGTGCGGCGGCGCCGCTGGCACGCGCCGGCCTACGCAACGAGCAGATGCGGGCCTGAGCGCCCTTTAGCCCAGCGCGCCGCTCGCGTGCAGGGGAGCCAACGTAGGACACCCCCCCCCGGTCGGCGCGCAGGAGCCTGGACGCCCGCCCCGTCGTACGATGACCCCCCGGCCCTCGCCGCGAGGCGCGGGCCCCTGAACCGCCCTCGCCGCGAGGCGAAGGCTCAAGCGATCGGCCCGCGCCGCGAGGCGCCGGCTGCCGGCCGGAACGGGCGCAGGCCCGGCCGCCGGTCCCTGGGAGGCTGGCCCATGACGAAGAGCAACGCGTCCAAGAGCACCGCTCCGAAGGGCGAGGCGCTGAAGAGCGAGGCGCCGAAGGGCGAGGCGCCGAAGAGCGAGTCGCCGAAGAAGGGTGCGCGCAAGCCCAAGAAGGCCGCCGCGGCCGAGGATGCGGCCGCGCCCGTCGCGGCGGAGGCCGGCTCGGCGGTGCGCAAGGCCGCAACGCCCAAGGCGGCCGGGCGCAAGCCCAAGGCGGCCCCGGCGTCCGGGGTGGCGGCCGAGGCGCCGTCCGAGGCCGAGGCGGCCCCGCAGGCGCCGGCGCCCGCGGCGAAGGAGCGCGCCGGCAAGGGGGCGGCCGCCAAGCCCGCGCGCGCGACGCGCAAGAAGGCCGTCGCCCCGGCGACCGACGCCTCGGCCGAGGCCGAGGCCGCTCCGGCGGCCGAGCGCCACCCCAGCGAGCGGCTCCACAAGTTCCTGGCCGGCGCGGGCGCCGGCTCCCGGCGCGAGGCCGAGACCTTCATCACCCAAGGGCGCGTGATGGTCAACGGCACGGTGGTCACGCAGCTGGGCTACAAGGTGGACCCCGCGGTGGACCGCGTGCTGCTCGACGGCGAGCCCATGCGCACGGAGGAGAAGGTCTTCTTCCTGGTGCACAAGCCGACGGGGTTCATCTGCACGAACCACGACGAGAAGGGCCGCCCGCGGGCGATCGACCTGCTGCGGGGCGTGAAGCAGCGCATCTACACCGTCGGCCGCCTGGACGCCGACAGCCTGGGCCTGATCCTGGTGACCAACGACGGGCTCCTGGCCAACACCGTCTGCCACCCCCGCTACCGCATCGAGAAGCGCTACCAGGTGGCCGTCAAGGGCTTCATCACGCGCGAGCAGGTGGCGCGGCTGGAGGCCGGCGTGTGGCTGGCCGAGGGCAAGTCTTCGCCGGCCAAGGTCGTGCCCTTGGGCCGCAACCCGCGGCGCAACGAGACGATCCTGGAGATGACCGTCTTCGAGGGCCGCAACCGAGAGATCCGGCGCGTGTTCGCCAAGGTGGGCCTGACCGTGCGGCGCCTGCTGCGCATCAGCATCGGCCCGCTCGAGCTGAAGGGCCTGCAGCCCGGCGAGGCGCGATCGCTGGAGCGCTCCGAGCTGGCCTTCGTGGACGAGGCCCAGCGCCTCTACCAGGCCAACAAGGAGGCCTGGGACGCCGAGTTCCCGCAGCCCGAGCCCCAACCGCGGTTCTGGCGGCCGCGCGGCCCGAAGAAGAAGCCGCGCGGGCGGGGGGGGCGCTTCGGCGGCCCTCGTCAGGGAGGCGGCCGCTTCGGGGGCGGGGGCCGCTTCGGCGGGGGCGGGCGCTACGGGGGAGGGGGCGGCGGGGGACCCGCCGGGGGCCGCTTCGGCGGTGCGGGGGGCGGGCGCTTCGGCGGGCCCGACCGCTTCGGCCGGCCCAGCGAGAGCGACTACGAGCGCTCCTCCTTCGACCGCCCGGGCGGCTTCGACCGGCCGCGGCGGGAGGACGACGCGCCGCCGCGCCGACCCTACCCGCCGCAGGGTCCGGGGGGCGGGGCCGCGCCGGGCGGGGGCGACTCGTACCGGCCGCGGCGCAACCCGTGACGGAGCGCGCGCGGGGGGCCGCCCGTGCGGGCGCGCCGGGCCCGCACCGGCGCCGTGGCCCCCACCGCGGGGGCCACAC
>CAZPOZ010000107.1:0-8312 GCA_964588235.1 uncultured Planctomycetales bacterium | reverse complement strand
CGCAAGAGAGGTCTCGCCCTCCGAAGGGCCCTACCCCTACCTTGGTGGCCATGCCGCTCAGCGGGGCTCCAGCACCTCGAGCCCGCCCAGGTAGGGACGCAAGGCCTGCGGCACGCGCACGGAGCCGTCGGCCTGCTGGTGGACCTCCAGCAGCGGGATCAGGGCCCGCGGCGTGGCCACGACCGTGTTGTTCAGCGTGTAGCAGGTGCGCACGCGGCCGTCCCGGTCGCGGTAGCGCAGGTTCAGCCGCCGGGCCTGGTAGTCGCGGAAGCGGCTTGCGCTGTGGGTCTCGCCCCAGGCCGCCCGGCCCGGCATCCAGGCCTCCAGGTCGTACTTGAAGGTCACCGCCCGGCCCATGTCGCCGGCGGCGACGGCCACGACGCGGTAGGGCAGCTCCAGGGCCTGGAGCACCGCCTCGGCGTTGGCCACGATGTCCAGGTGGTGGGCGCGGCTCTCGGCCTCGTCGGCCTGGCAGACGATCACCTGCTCGACCTTGTTGAACTGGTGCACGCGGTAGATGCCGCGCGTGTCCTTGCCGTAGGTGCCGGCCTCGCGGCGGAAGCAGGGGCTGATGCCGGCGTAGCGCAGCGGCAGCGCCTTCGCGTCGAGGATCTCCCCGCCGTGCAGCGCCGTGACGCTGACCTCGCTCGTGCCCACGAGCCAGGTGCGCTCGTCCTCGGCCGTCGGGTTGGCGATCTGGTAGGTCTGCTCCTCGGCGCCCGGGAAGTAGGCCGTCCCGCGCAGCGCCCACTCCTTCACGAGCACGGGCACGGAGAGGGGCACGAAGCCGCGCGCGACGATCAGGTCCAGGGCCAGGCGCAGCACGGCCTGCTCGAGGAGCACGGCCCGGCCCTTGAGCACGTACGAGCGGCTCCCCCCCAACCGCCCCGCCCGCTCGACGTCCAGCATGTCGTGCAGGGCCATCAGCTCGAGGTGGTCCTTCACCGGGAAGGGGAAGGTGGGCGGCTCGGCGCTGCGCCGGAGCTCGACGTTGCTGCGGTCGTCGGGCCCGTCGGGAGCCTCCGGGTCGGGCGGGTTGGGGATCTGGAGCAGCAGGGCCTCCAGCCGCGCGTCCAGCGGGGCGAGCGCGGCCTGCTGCTCCTGCACCTGGGCCTTGAGCCCCTTCAGGCGCTCGAGCGCCAGCGCCTTGGACTCGCCGCCCAGCGTGCGCACCTGCTCGCCCAGGCGGTTCTGCTCGGCGCGCGCGTCCTCGGCCTGCTTCACCCGGCGGCGGCGCTCGGCGTCCACCTCGAGCAGCTCGTCGAGCGGGCAGGGGACGTGCTTCCGCGCCGCGCCGCGGCGCACCTCCTCGACGTGTTCGCGGATCCAGGCCAGGTCGAGCACGGGGGCCTCCGGGGCTACGGGGCGGCGGTCGGGGCCGCGCCGTCGAGGATGGACTGGAACAGGGCCAGCGCCTCCTCCTCCCGGGGGCCGATCCGGTAGCGGACGTGGCGCTGGACGTAGTGGACGGCCTGCTCGGGGTCCTCGCCCCGGGCCCGGGCGAAGGCCCGCGCGCGCTCGGCACGGGACGGCAGGCCCCGGTCGGCGGCCCCGTCCAGCAGCGCGGCCAGGGCTTCGCGCTCGGCCGGCGCCAGGCCCTTCCGGACGGTCCAGCGGGCGAAGACGAAGGGCAGGCCCGTGCGGGCGGTCCAGGCCGAGCCCAGGTCCAGCACGGCCCCCGACCACCGGCGCCCGGCCGCCAGCGCCGGGTCGCCGATGACGAGCACGGCGTCGCCCGGCTCCGTGGAGGGGTCGGGCCCCGGGGAGGCGGCCTCGCGGAAGCGGACCGCGCCGCCGGTGACCTGGCCGAGCAGGTGGCGCGCGAGGGCGGCGCTGGTGCGGCTGGCCGGGTCGAGCACGACGTCGCGCAGCTCGGGCACCGGGCGGCGCAGGAAGAGCAGCACGCTGGCCACGGGGCCCTCGGAGGCGATGCCGTGGCGCCCGAGGAACCCGTCGCCCACGCCCCGGAGCGCCTCGGCCACGGGGAGCAGCGCGGCGTCGAGCGCACCGGCCTCGAGGCGCCGTCCCAGCTCGGCGGGCACCGCGCTGGCCAGCTCCACGCGTTCCTCGAGCCCGGCGATCAACGGTACGGCGTTGAGGTACGGGACGGTTCCGACGCGGAACATGGGCCCGTTCTCTCAGGCGTCGCCGCCCCGGGAAGCCAGAACCCGACTGACCCGCCGGCCGCCTCGCCCTGGAAACGACGATGCCCACGCGCCTGCTGACGCGTGGGCATCGATCGGGAACGTCCCGCGCAGGAGCCGGGCCCGCTCCATCGCGGGGCCCCGGACGTCCCCGTCCGCGGGGGCCGCCCGCGTCCGCGCGGGCGCAGCCCGGGGACGACGACCCCGCGGCCGGCCCGGGCGCCGGCGCGGGCCGCCCGCGCCCTCAGCGGCAGCAGTTGCCGTCGAGCACGCGGTAGTCGCCGCGGTACGGGTCGTGGACGTTGTAGTTGAAGAAGTACGTGTCCACGAACTCCTCGACGTTGCGGGCGCTGCGCGCCTGCTGCCGGATCATCATCTTGGTCTTCGTGTCGCAGTCGTTGCAGGTGCTGCAACCGGGGCTGGAGCCGCCCATGTCTTCCAGCACGGGCGCCGCGACGCGGCATCCCTGCATGAGCAGGCCGGAACCCACGATCCCGGCCACGAGAAGGAGCTGCTTCAGCATTACGGACCTCCGTCGGGCCCGGCGCGGGCCCGCCTCAGCCAAGCACCGCCTGCCGCGATGCGAGGCCTTTCGATAGCAAGTCTTGGATGGGGAATCAAGCGTTCAGGGGCTGCTTCGGGCCCCGGGGGATTCGCTGCAACCCCGTGCGCCCTGAGCGGTTACGAATCCATGACGCCCAGGCATCGGGGGCTGGTGAAGCGGTCAGCGGCGCGTCGTGCAGGGGTGGATCGGATCGCTCCAGCACATGGAGCCGGGCATCGTGCGCGAGCCGCAGCCCGCCAGGGCCACGGCGCCCACGACCAGCGTCAGAACCGCGAGCAACCGGCGCATCGGGCCTCCTCACGCGGGGCGGCCACCGGCTCCCTCCGGAGTCGGCGGCCGCCGCCACGAGCTGCGTCCGGCCCGCGTCACGGGCCGGCCTCCTACCCTCCTGCCAGAAGGGCGCGCGGATGCTACCCCCCCGCAGGAGCCGAAGCCAGCACGCCGGGCGCCCGGCCCCCCTTCCGGGGCGCTCGGGAGGGCTCCGGGCGGCCCCCCTGTGTCACGCCACGGTCAAGGCCGCGCGGCCAGCTCGACGGCGCCCTGGCCGGCGCCGCCGGGCAGGTAGAGGCGGTGGTCGCGGATGTAGGTGCGCACCGCGGGCGCCAGCCGCTCCCCCACGTCGCCGTCCTCGGCCAGCGCGGCCCGCAGGGCCCGGGAGGAGACGTCCAGCGCGGGCGCGTCCAGCCGCTCCACGGGCAGGCTGCGCCCCTCGAGCTCGGGAGGGGCCTCCAGGTCGTGGCCGGGGCGCGCGGCCACGAGCAGCTCGGCCCGTTCCAGGATCGCCTCCCACTCGTGCCAGGTGGGCAGGTCGTGGAAGGCGTCCGCGCCCAGGAGCAGCCGGAAGCGGGTGCCGGGGGGGTACGAGCGCCCCAACGAGCGCAGCGTGTCGATCGTGTACGACGGCCCCGGGCGGCGCCCCTCCATCTCGAGCACCTCGACCCGCGGCAGCCCTTCCACGCCCAGGCGCGTCATGGCCACGCGGTGGTGGAACGCGGTGCGCTCGGCGTGGGCGGCCTTGTGCGGCGGCGTGCCGGCCACGACCACCAGCACCCGGTCGCTCACGCGCAGCGCGGCCTCCACCAGCACCCGGTGGCCGCGGTGGAAGGGGTCGAAGGTGCCCCCGAACACCACCACCCGGGGTCCAACGGGCACGACCTCGGGGGCCCGCGGGCGCGAGGCCAGCACCTGCACGCCGAGGTGGAGCGCGGCGGCCAGCAGCACCCAGGTGAGGGCCGGCGGCAGCACGCTCAGGCGCGAGGCCAGGGCCAGCAGGACGCAGGCGAGCGCGCCCAGCAGCAGGCCGAGGCGCAGGCGCGGACCCGCGGCCGTCAGCGGGGCGACGAAAGCGAGTCCCACGACCCACCAGGGGAGGGCGCCGGCGGGGAAGGGGAACGCCCCGGGCAGCGCAGGCACCAGGAACAGGAGCACGCCCAGCCCGAAGGCGACCATGCGCCCCTGGCCGTGGCGGATGCGCAGCGGCAGGGCGGCGAGCGCTCCCGCCAGCGCCCCGCCGAAGGCCGCGGCGCCCACCGGCCAGGTGCCGGCCACGAGGTGGGCGGAGAGCAGCCCGATCCCGGCCACGAGCAGCACGGCCGACATCCAGAGGTCGCGCGTCTCGCTCACGGTGGGCGGACCATACCATGCGCGCATGGTCGCGGGTCCCCCGTCCGAGGCAGCGCCGCGCGAGGAACCCGTGCCCTGCCTGATCGGGTCCACGGCCTCGGGCAAGTCCGAGGTCGGCCTGGCCTGCGCCCGGGCGACCGGGGGCGAGGTGATCGCCTGCGACGCGTTCAGCGTCTACCGCGGGCTGGCGCGGCTCTCGGCCGCCCCGGTGGCTCCGCCCGACGTGCCCCACCACCTGGTGGGCGTGCTGGCCCCCCACGAGCGCTTCTCGGCGGCGCGCTTCCTCGAGGAGGCCGACCGGCTCGTGGCCGAGGTGCGCGCCCGGGGGCGCCGGCCCTGGATCGTGGGCGGGACGGCCCTGTACCTGCGCACCTGGCTCAAGGGGCTGGGCCCCACGGTGCCGCGCGACGAGGCCCTGCGCGCGCGCCTGAGCGGCCTGGCCCGCGAGCAGGGACCGGCGGCGCTGCATGCCGAGCTCGTCCGGCGGGACCCCGAGCGCGCGGCCCAGGTGCACCCCCACGACGAGCGCCGGCTCGTGCGCGCGCTCGAGATCGTGGCGGCCACGGGCCGGCCGGCCAGCGCCGCGCGGACCCAGTGGAGCGGGCCCGACCGGGTGCGGGCGCGCGTGGTGGGGCTCGCCCGCAGGGCCGACGACCTGGATCGCCGCATCCGGGAGCGCACGCGGCGCCTGTTCGACGAGGGCGTGCTGGAGGAGGTGCGCGCCTTCCGCGCGGCCTCCCCCAGCCCGGAGGCCGTCCAGGCCCTGGGGTTCGCCGAGGTCGAGGCCGTGCTCGACGGCCGGCTGAGCGTCGGGGAGGCGGTGGAGGCGGTCGCGCGGGCCACGCGCCGCTTCGCGCGCCGGCAGGCCACGTTCTTCCGCTCCTTCCGCGACGTGCTCTGGCTCGAGGTGCCGCCCGACGAGCCCCCCGAGGCGACGGCCGCGCGCGTGCTCCACGGGGTCGGCCTGGGCCCGCCGGCGCCCGGCGGCGCCCCTCCTGCCCCCCCCACCCGCGCCGGGGATCAGGAGCCGGCCGGCCCGACGTCGGCGTAGGCGGCGCGGGCCGCCGCCATGCGCTCGCGGAAGGCGCCGACGAGCTTGGGGGGCGCGACGATGCGCGCGCGCGGGCCGAACTCGGCCAGCCAGCGGAAGAGCCCCGACTCGCTGCGGATGGTGACCTCGAACAGCCCGGTGCCGTCGGGCCGGCGCGCGAGGGTGCCCACGCCCCGCAGGCGGCGCTCGAGCAGCCAGGTGGCCACCTCGTCGAGCTCGATCTGCACCTTCAGCTCGGGGCCGTCGGCGATCTCGAACTCCTCGACGTCCACGAAGCGGGTGATGTCGAAGTCGGCCGGGACCTCGTAGGCGTCGTCCTGCCGGTCCACGACGGCCACCTTGCCGCGGATGCGGTCGAGGCGGAACTGGCGCAGCTCGCCCTTGGCCTCGTCCAGGCCCACGAGGTGCCAGTTGCCCTGCGAGACCCCCAGGCCGTAGGGGCGCACCACGCGGCGCTCGGCCGACCCGGCGCCCGCCCCCGGGCGCGCGGCGGGCTTGGCGTAGCGGAAGGCCACGCGGCGGCGGCGGCCCACGGCCTCGCCCAGCGCCGGCATGTGCGAGCGGCCGGGGTCGTGCTCGGGGCGGCCCAGGGTGAGCAGGTGCTGCTCGCCGATCGAGCTGCGCAGGGGCTCGGGCAGGCGCGAGTCGATCGTCAGCTTGGCCAGCGCCGACTTGAGGTTGCGCCCGAGCGGGTCGTCCACGACGCCCAGCGTGCGCTGCAGCACCGCCAGGAGCATGGCGTCCTCGGGCTCGAGGGTCGTCTCGCGCAGGAAGTAGCCCCGCGGGTCGATCACGTAGCCGGCGCGGCCGAAGGAGTCGGAGGTGATGTAGTCGATGTGCACGCCGACCTCGCGCAGGTCGGCCTTGTCGCGGTCGAAGCGCTTCTCGACCGCGTCGGGGGTGGCGCCGTCGTCGTAGCCCACGACCTTGCCGCGGATGTCGGCGAAGGGCACCGGGGCGCGGGCCGAGAGCAGGTACGAGACCAGGTTGAGCTGGCGCTCGAGCTTGAGCACCTTCGGGTCGGCGCCGCGGGCCTCGTCGGCACCGCGGGCGGACGCGTCGTCGGAGGCGTCCCGGGCGTCGGGGGCGGGCGCGGGCTTGTCCTTCACTTGAGCTCCTTGCTCGCCCAGGTGCCGAGGCGGAACCATACCACGTAGGCCACGGCCACCGCCAGATGGAGCGCGACGGCCGCGAGCCACAGCCCGCGCAGGCCCAGCACGTCGGCGTTCTCCGCGGCATGGCGCCCGAGGGGCCAGGCTGCCACCGCGTAGACCAGGCACTCGAGCACCAGGGGGAAGCCCGTGGCCCCCGCGCCCGCCAGGGCCTGCGAGAGCACCAGCGCCACGGCCAGGAACACGTAGGAGGACACGCTGATCGTCAGGTAGGTGCGCGAGATGCGCAGCACGTCGCCGCCCGAGCCCGCCCCCTGGTCGAAGCCCATGAAGCCGATCAGCGGCTCGGCGAAGAGCACGAAGGCGCCGGCGAAGAGCAGCATCATGGCCATGTTCAGGCCGAGCGCGATCCAGGAGGCCTGGATGGCGCGCTCCTTGAGCCCGCGGCCGAGGTTCTGTCCCACGATCGTGGCCGCGGCCGCCCCCCAGCCGAAGCCGCTGAACAGCGCCAGGGTGTCGAGCCGCACGCAGACCGAGAAGGCGGCCTGGAGCGCCGCGAGGTCCTCGCCCGACTTCGCCGCGGCGATGGGGAAGAACACGAACAGGTAGCCGGCGGCGGCCATGCGGACGACCCACTGGCCGCAGGAGGGGATGCCGACCTTGAGGATCGTCAGGATCGGGCCCCACGACCAGGCGAAGCGCCTCAGGCGCAGGCCGCCGATGCCGCGGTAGAGCAGGGCCAGGCCCAGCGCCGCGCACAGCCCGCGGGAGGCGACCGTGGCCCAGGCGGCGCCGGCGGCGCCCAGGGCGGGCACGCCCCAGCCGCCCAGGACCCACCAGAAGTCGAAGGCCACGTTGAGCACGTTGCTGCCCACGAGCAGGAGCACGGGCACGGTGCTGTTGCCCACGGCGCGCATGGCGCCGGTCACGTGCAGCAGCAGGAACATCGTGATCGTGCCGGCGCTCATGATCGCCAGGTAGTCGCTGGCCGGGGCCACCACGCTGCCCCGGGCGCCGAGCGCGCGGCAGATGGGCTCGGCGAACAGCCAGGGCGGCACGCCGAAGAGCACCGAGAGGATCAGGGTCAGCACCAGGCCCTGGCCGGCGGCCAGGTTGGCGCGCGAGCGGTTGCCCAGCCCGTGGTGGCGCGCGATCAGGGCCAGCATCGCGTTGACGATGCCGTTGAAGATGATCGGGAAGATCGAGTTGACGGTGGAGGCGATGCCGACGCCGGCCACGGCGGCGAGCGCCTCGCCGGGCACGGGCAGCATGCCCACGACCCAGAGGTCGACGAGGTTGAAGACCGCCCCCAGGCCCATGGCCACGACCAGGGGCAGCCCGAAACGCACGGTGGCGCGCAGCAGCGGCTCTTCGGTGAGCCGCGCGGCGCCGGCGCTCGGAGCGGTCTCCACGGTCCGGCCGGGGCCGGGCTAGCCGACCGCCGTCGGCTGGATGAACGGCAGGCCGAAGGCCTCGGCCACGCCCTTGTGGGTGACCTTGCCCTTCCAGGCGTTGAGCGCGCTGCGCAGCTGGAGGTCGTCCTGCACGGCGGCCTTGGCGCCCAGGCGGGCCAGGCGTCGCACCCAGGGCAGGGTGGCGTTGGTCAGCGCGTAGGTGGAGGTGCGGGCGACGGCGCCGGGCATGTTGGCCACGCCGTAGTGGACGACGCCGTCCACGACGTAGATCGGGTCGGCGTGGGTGGTGGGCTTGATCGTCTCGACGCAGCCGCCCTGGTCGACGGCCACGTCGACGATCACGCTGCCCGCCATCATCTCCTTGAGGTAGCTCTTGGGCACGAGCAGCGGGGCGCGGGCGCC
>CAZPOZ010000106.1:0-8451 GCA_964588235.1 uncultured Planctomycetales bacterium | reverse complement strand
CGGCTCCAGCGCGCCGCACGTGCCTCGCATCGCCCCTCTTGGTGGCGTTGCCGCTCAACGCACCTCCGCCGCGCCTCCCGCGCCCAGGCTCAGCCGCGTCCCCGGCCGCGCCAGCGCGTGGCGCACGAAGCCCAGCGCCTCGGAGGCGCCCGAGAGCGCCGTCACCGCGGTCGTCACGCGCCCCACCACCCGGCCCTCGTGGAGCAGGGGCTCGTCGGCCGCGGGCAGCCGCACGCCCTCGAGGCTCAGGCGCACGAGCAGGGTCGGCGGATGCCCGCGATGGCGGGCCATCACCACCGGCTCCTGCCCGGGATAACAGCCCTTGCGGAAGGAGACGGCGTCGTCGAGCAGCGCCTCGTTGGGCAGGATGCGACCGTCGAGCTCGGCGCCGGACGCCGGCACCCCCTCCGCCACGCGCGCCACGTCGAGCGCCTCCTCGCCGCAGAGCCGGGCCCGCGCCAGGAGCGCGTGGAGCGCCGCGGCCTCGTCGTGCACGCCCCAGCGCAGCTCGGCCGCGGGCCGCGCGCCGAAGGGCACGCCCAGGACGGTGATCGGCGGCGCGCCCCCCGGCGTGCGCGAGAGCCGGCCGGGCTCCGGCCAGGCCGCCCCCAGCGCGCCCAGCGCCGACGGGGCCTCGGGGCCGAGCAGCAGCGCCCGGCCGAACGACGCCGTCTCGTCGCCGAAGGTCACGTCGTCGGCGATCACGTACCGCTCGAGCACGGGCAGCGCGGTCGCGGCCGCGCCGGGGTCGAAGTCGAGCCGCAGCGCGTCGGCCTCGCTCCAGAGCAGCAGCCGCCCGAGCAGCCGGCCCTCGGCGTTGAGCAGGCAGGCCGCGGCACCCTGGTCGGTCCCCAGGCCGGCCACGTCCTGCGTGAGCATGCGGTGCAGGTAGGGGCGCGCGTCGGCGCCGGTGGCCCGGACGAGCGTGCGGCCGGGCCGCGGCACCAGGCCCGCGCCCTCGGCGAGGGCACGGGCCTCGGCCCGGGGGTCGCCGGCGTCGAGCAGCGCGGCGTGGCCGCGCCGCAGGCCGACCCGGCCGCCCCGCTGCGCGAGCGCCCTGAGCAGAGGCTCGTGCGCCGGCCCGCTCACGCGCCGGGTACCCAGGGCACGTCGGCCACGCCGGCGGCGGCGTTGGCGGCCCGGGCCTGCACGAACAGCAGGTCGCTGAGCCGGTTGAGCCAGCGGACGAAGACCCCGTCGAGGTTCTCGGCCGCCGCCAGGCCCACGACGGCCCGCTCGGCGCGGCGGCAGACGGTGCGGGCCACGTGCAGCCGGGCCGCCGCCTCGCCTCCGCCGGGGAGCACGAAGGTGCGCAAGGGGGGCAGGTCGGCTTCGAGGCGGTCGATGGCCTGCTCGAGGCGGGCGACGTCGGCGTCGGAGAGCCGCGCCACGCCGGGGTCCTTGCCGGGGGCGCAGGCCAGGAAGGCGCCCAGGCGGAAGCAGTCGTCCTGCACGCGCTCCAGCGTCCGGTCGAGCTCGCCCGGCAGGCCGGCGGCCCGGGCCCAGCCCAGGACGGCGTTGAGCTCGTCGACCGTGCCGTAGGCCTCGACCCGGTGGGCGGCCTTGCTGAGCCGCAGGCCGCCGTAGAGGCCCGTGGTCCCGTCGTCGCCGGTCTTGGTGTAGATGCGCATGGGCTCATCCTGCCACGCTTCACGGACGACTGTCGGCACGCCCCCGCCCGCACGTACAAGAGCGGTGCCTGGCGCTGAGGTCTCCGGCAGCTCCCTGCGTGCGCAGGTCAGCGGCTTCGCCGCGCTGACGTGGTGCGTCGAGTACGGAGCGACAGATCACCGATTCCCCACGCCGCGTGGCATGGACGAGCGTCGCAGCCGCGCGTCCGGGGCGATGCCCATGCCCGTCAACAAGTCGAGGTGGCTCCTCTCTTGGCCGCGACGCCCCGGTGCTGCAACTCGCGGCCCGCGCGTGGCTGCATGCTGAACCGGGCCAGGTGGGACAAGGGAAGTCGCGCTGCAGGGCCCGCCCGGCCTGCGGAGCGCGCGGGCCCGAACGTCCCATGGATCCGCGTGTGGATCGTTGTCCACAGCCTCCAAGCGGCGGAACAGCACTCATACACGAGCAGTTCGTGAGGCCGGGCTTGGGGCTCCAGGAACCGCTTCGCGCCGCGGCCTTCGGGACTGAGCGGCTGGCAGACGGAGCCACCCACACACTCGGCAGGAGTGGGCTGAACACCGTAGGGCGGCTCGCGACTCGGGTTGCTCTCGTTGGGAGTTCCCACTTGCAAGCCAGCCACTGTGGGGCGGGCCGTCCGCGCATGGGCGCCTCGGCGGGCTTCGTTGTGGCCATGTCACACCCCTGGACTCGGACCTGGAGCCCCAGCTGCGCTCCCGCGAGTGCATTGCCGGGTGACAGCAGTCCGCGGTGCACTAACATCGGTGTCCTGCCCTGTCCCGTCTCGGATTCCGTCATGCCGATCGATCGTCCCCATTGGCGTGCACCCTTCTCCCTTGACCGCCTTCCACGCTGGCCGTGTCCCTCCTGCAGGGACGGGCGCCTGCAGTTGGAAGGGCGATCGTATCGGGAGTTCGGCGTGGGGAAGGCGAGTGACGTGGAAGCCGGGGACGACGTGCTTCGTGAAGGTCAGTTCAGCCTCGGCCTGCACTGCGATGCCCAGGGGTGCCCCGCGACGGTGCTTGCTGCGGGCACATTCGTGGAGAGACTCATTCTCCTCCCGTCCGCCACGGCGCCACTGGATGCGGAGGGGCATCCAACAGAGTTCCAGGAGGGGAGGAGCACGGAGTTGCGGCCGCTGTTCATGAACCCGGCCCCGCCACTGTTCCCCTTGAGCACCTCAGACGGTCACCCGTGGGACACGCACCTCCGCCTAGCGTTTGGAGCCTACTGGTGGGATGCGAACTTGGCCGTGTGCTGCCTCCGCGCAGCACTGGAGTCGCTGATGAACGAACGGGGAATCGATCGCACGCTGCGCTGGCAAGACCGCGTAGCGGGCCTGCGGGAGACCTTGCGCGACGATCTGGCGAGGGAGTGTGCAACCGCATGGATGAGGCTTGGACATCAGGCCGTGCACGGGGGCGGATACGGCAAGGAGGAGGCTCTTGACGCGTTTGACTTGGCGGAAGTGGTCGTGCGTTCTGCCAGCGGCCTGCCAGTTCAAGACCTGGCGTCATTCGCTCGCCGGGTGATAGAGGTTCGCGGCCACCCGGACCTCGGGCGGCACTGAGATTGAAAGGCCACAGAGCTCGGCACCTCATCGTGTGAGGACATGACGTCGCGCCTGTGTCTCCGAGCCAGCAGGGCAAGTCGTGAGCTAGAACCGCGCGCGAGGAGGCCATGGGCGCACTCCGCCCCAGCGTGTGTCTGGTCGACGTTCATGGCCTCCAAGTTGAGGGCACGACCACCCAGAGCGAGGGACGCGCCTGCGGTCTACCCGCGAAGGGAGAATCGGCCTGGCGGCACTCGCAAGCGCGCGGCACGCGCCTCGCATCGCCTCTCTTGTGGGCGTCGTGGCCTCGCTCAGCCCAAGCGTGCTGTGCTGGCCAAACGATGCCCTATCCTGGGTGCCAGCATCAACTGGCCTGCTGGGGCGAGTGGAGGCTGGCCGTTGGTCGCCGACTCCTCAAGGCTTAAGTACGTGGCGCCCGCGGCGAGGCGCCCGGGAGTTTGCACACGGGGTGCTTGAGCTGCCACGAGTCCAAGGACTGTGGCACAAACCGTCCCTGGGCTCGCGCACTCCCCAGCCAGCAGGCTGTCCAGGCGAGTTCGGCCCTGGACTGTGGGGGGAAGCGAGCGACCCACCGACCGAGTGTGCCGGCCACCGTGGCCCAGTCGCACTCGCAGTGCCGCGGGGAGCGCCGCCCCGCCGGGGGCCGGCTATCCTGCCGCGCCCCCTCACGAGGTTCCGTTGAAGCGCACCCCGCTGGCGGCAGTCTTCCTGACGGTCGTGATCGACCTGCTGGGCTTCGGCATCGTGCTGCCGCTGCTGCCGCGCTACGCCGACCGGCACGGGGCGGCGCCCTGGATGGTGGGCGCGCTGTTCGCCTCGTTCTCGGCCATGCAGCTGCTGCTCGCCCCCCTCTGGGGCCGGCTGAGCGACCGCCACGGACGCCGACCGGTGCTGCTGGCCGGGCTGGGCGGCTCGGTCGTGGCCTACCTGCTGTTCGCCGTCGCCGAGGCGACCCCCTGGCCCCTGGCGGTGCTGTTCGTCTCGCGCGTGCTGGCCGGCGCGGCGGGCGCCACGATCTCGACCGCGTCGGCCTACATCGCCGACGTGACCCCGCCCGAGCAGCGCGGCCGGGGGATGGCCCTCATCGGCGCGGCCTTCGGCATCGGCTTCACCCTGGGCCCGGTGCTCGGCGGGCTGGGCTGGACGCTCTCGCCCTTCGCGCCGGGGCTCCTGGCGGCGGGCTGCTCCCTGGGCGCCCTGCTCTTCGCGCTGCGCGGCCTGCACGAGCCCGAGCGCCGCGCCCCGGGCGAGGCCCGGCGGCTGCTCGACCTCTCGGCGCTGCGGGCGGCCCTGCGCACCCCCACCGTGCCCCGCATCCTGGCGGTGGCCGCGCTCGCCACGGCCGCCTTCGCCATGTTCGAGAGCACGCTGGCGCTCTTCACGCAGGACCGGTTCGGGATGGACGAGGAGGCCAACGGCTGGCTCTTCGCCTGGATCGGGCTGTGCCTGCTGCTGGCCCAGGGCGGGCTCGTGCGCCGGCTCCTGCCGCGGCTGGGCGAGGTGCGCATGGTGCAGACCGGCGCCGTGGTGCTGGGCGGCGGGCTGCTGCTGATGACCCGGGCCGGCAGCGTGCCGACGCTCTACGCCACCGTGCCGGTCGTCGTCGCCGGCTTCGCCTTCCTCACCCCCTCGCTCTCGAGCCTGATCTCGCTGCGCACGGCGCGTGAGACCCAGGGCGAGATCCTCGGCGTGCACCAGTCGGGGCTGGCCCTGGCCCGCATCGCCGGCCCGCTGGCCGGCAACGTGCTGCAGGGCCACGGCCTGCTGCTGCCCTACCTGGCCGGCGCCGGCGTGCTGCTCGTCGCCTTCGGCCTCTCGCTCGGGCTCGCGGCGAGGCACCCCGCGACGCAGGCCCGGTAGGGGGCCGCCCCCGGCCCGGCGCCCGGCGCCCCGTCGCGCTCAGCGGACGATCACGTCCACGTCGGGGAGGGCCGCTCCGGGCTGGAGCAGCAGGGGCACGGCGTCGGCCTCCGACGCGCCGCCGAACCAGCCGCACAGGTCGCCGGGCTCGCAGAAGAGCCCGTCCACGTCCAGGTCGTCGCCGGCCTTGACCCGGTAGGTGCCCGGGGGCAGGTCGGCCAGCCGGTAGCGGTAGCCCGTCTCCGGGTGCGCGTAGGCCAGCCGCGGCACGCCCCCCGTGCCCACGTCCACGGCGACCACGCTGAACGGCCGCCCGGCCCGCAGCCACGCGTCGGCGCTGACGATCACCCGCACGAAGCCCAGCGAGCCGGAGGGGCCGTACAGGCGCACGGTGCCCGACCACCAGCCCGAGGCGCCCGGGAGGGCCGGCCGGTCCACGAACACGCTCACGGCGGCCACGTCGGAGTCGGCGCCCACGAAGGCGGGCAGGAGCGTGGCGCCGAGCCAGTTGCCGCCATCGTCGGTCGTCGTCTGCGCGCTGAGCACCTGGAGCAGGCCGCCCCCGGCGTTCACCACGGGCACGGTGTGCTCGAGCTCGAAGCCGCTGAAGTGGACGACGCCGATCGGCAGGCTCAGCACCGGCGCCGCCAGCGGCGTGCCGCGCTCCTCGAGCAGCCGCTTCACCGCCGTGTGCACCTGGAGGAGGCCGTGCCCGTGCAGGTCGTCCCGCCCCGGAAGCCCGCGGTCCAGCGCGCTCTGCTCCAGACGCGTGCGCACCTGGGTCGGGGTGAGCTGGGGCGCCAGCGTGAGCAGCAGCGCGGCGGCCCCCGACACGTGCGGCGCGGCCTGGCTCGTGCCCACGTGCCAGACCCGGGCCGCCGCCGCCGGGAACGGCGTCTCGTCGACCGCCGCGGAGAGCACGGCGTCGGGCCAGCCGTCGCCCTGGCGGTCCAGCGTGCGGCGCCCGCCCGGGGCCACCAGGCTCAGCTCCGGGCCGCGGCCGCTGTAGGTCGTCCCGTCCAGCAGCCCGTCCACGGCGCCCACGGCCACCACCGTGGGGAACGCGGCCGGCCAGGCCACCCCGCCGCCGTCGTTGCCGCTGGCCGCCACGAGCAGCACGCCCTGCCCGGCCGCGCGCTGGCAGGCCGACTCGAGCTCGGCGCTGAAGGTCGAGAGCCCCAGCGAGAGGTTCACCACCGGCAGCGGGGCGGGCAGGGTCGAGCCCTCGGCGGTCGTGTGCAGCCCGGCCGCGTAGAGGATCGCGTCGGCCACGTCGCTCACCAGGCCGCCGCCCTCGCCCAGGGCGCGCAGCGGCATCACGCGGCAGCCGGGCGCCAGGCCGACGATCCCCTGCCCGTCGTCGGCCCGTCCCACGATCAGCGCGCTCACGTGCGTGCCGTGCCACGAGCTCAGGCCGTCGGAGAGCGCGCGGTCGCCCGGGTCGGTGGGATCGGCGTCACGGCCGTCCCCATCGCGGGCGCGAGCGGGGTCGGAGACGAAGTCGTAGCCCGCCACGAGCTGCCCCTCGAGCTCGGCGTGCGCCACGACGCCGGAGTCCACCACGCCGATCACGATCGAGGCCGAGCCACGGGTGACGTCCCAGGCCTCGAGCGCGCCCACGGCCCGCAGGTTCCACTGCCGGTTGAGGTCGGCGTCCGCCGTGACCCCGAACGGGGTGACGATCCAGTCGGGCTCGGCGAACGCGACCTCGGGGTCGCCCGTCAGCCCCTGTGCCGAGCGGCGCGCCGGGGCGTCTCCTTCCGCCGCAGACCGGCCCGTGCCCCGGGCCGCAGGCAGGTGCATGCGCCAGGTGCCCGAGCCGGTGGCTCGCCCCAGGGTGAGCCCGCGGGATCGCGCGAAGGCCTGCGGATCGACGCCGGGCCGCAGCCGCACCAGCACGTGATCGGCGGCGCAGCTCGCGGGCGCCCCCCCGGGCGCCCGGGCGGAGGCCGGCCCGGGGGCCGGCCCGGACGGCGGGGCGCTGGCCCGCGGGTCGGCCCGGGGCAGGCCGGCCCCGCGGGGACCGGGCTTGGGCGGCGCGGGCGCCGGATCGTCGGCCAGGTCGAAGGCGGCCACGTACGGGAAGTGGCCGGCCGCGGCCAGGGTGACGTAGAGCGGCTCGAGCGCCGCCGCGGGCACGGTCAAGGCGCGCGGGCTCACGCCGGTGGTCTGGGCCAGCAGCACGCCGTCGCCCCGCCGAACCTCCAGCGTGAGCTGGGTCGGGCCGCCGTCCACCGGGTCCACCGGGTGGAAGGCGACCTCCAGGGTGAGGATCGAGGCCGCCAGGGCCTCGAAGCGCAGCACGTCCACCGGGTCGGCCTCGCCGTAGAGCGCCGCGCTCACCCCCAGGTTGCCCGCCACCTCGAGCCGCGTGCGGGCGAAGGCCGGAGGCAGGCGGTAGGCCAGGGCCGCCGTGCCGTTGGGCTCGCGCTCGGCGATGCGGCCGAGCAGCCGGTCGGGGGCCGACACGCTCCCGGCCACGCCATCGGGGGGCACCCCCGCGGCGCCGCCCCCGCCGCTGCCTCCGCTGCCGCCGCCGCAGGCGCCCAGCGCGGCGAGCAGCAGCGCGCAGGCACAGGCCCGCGGGCGCAGCCGGGGCCTGGGCAGGGAGGGAGGTCGTCGATCGGGGGTCACGAGGGCTCGGCGCGGCGCATGTCGCAGCGGGGCACCGCCCCTGCCGCCGGGGTCGGCGCCTGTGACCAGGGCCCCGGCGCGATGCTACCCGGCGCTGCACGCCGCGGGGCCCGGGGGGCAGGACCGGGCAGGCGGGGCGGCTGCGGTGCGGGCGGACCGCGCGCTCCACCGGGTCGCCGGGCCCTGCCCCCACCCACCCCCTTGACAGGAGCCCGTGGCCCCGCGAGCGTTCCCGCCTTCCCGGGAGGCCGCCATGGACATCCTCTGGATCGTGATCGTCGGCGGGGTGATCGGCTGGCTCGCCAGCCTGGTGATGAAGACCGACGGGCAGATGGGCCTGGTGATGAACGTCGTGGTGGGCATCGTCGGCGCCGCGTTGGGTCACTTCCTGGCCCCCAAGCTGGGCCTGGGGGCCACCGACACCGTGGGCCGCCTGCTGGTGAACCTGGGCGGCGCCGTGCTGGTGATCGTGATCCTGAAGGCGCTCAAAGTCCTGCGCTGAGCGCGCTGCGCTGATCGCGCCGCGTTGCTCGGGCTGCGCTCGGGTCCGGGGCGCAGCACGTTGCACGGAGGGTCCCGGGGAGCGCCGCCGCCGCCGCCCTCCTACACTCGGGGGCGGAGGCGCAACATGCGATGGGTGCTCTGGCTGGTGGCGGTGGCCGCGGTGGCGGCGGGCGGCTGGCTCGTGCTGGGCGAGCACGGGGCGGAGCCCGGCCCCGACGACCCCGTGGAGCGCGGCGGCGCGCAGCCCGACC
>CAZPOZ010000105.1:0-8484 GCA_964588235.1 uncultured Planctomycetales bacterium | reverse complement strand
GCCCATGTGGATCTTGTGGATCATCACCTTGAAGTCGATGCTCACGCCCGGCGTGCCGCCCTCGACCGCGGGGTTGTTGCGGTCCTCGGCGCCCGAGGTGTGGCAGAGCACGCACAGGCCGGCGCCGACGCGGCGGTCGCCGTGGAAGCGCAGGTCGCTGTGGCACTGGTTGCAGTGCGCCTGCGTGACGACCTCCCGCGTGTCCAGGGTCGTGGCCGAGAGCAGCAGGATGTTGGCCACCAGCGAGCCCGGGTCGCGGCTGTCCACGCCGTCGATCGTGTAGACCTTCGAGGTCTCCAGCCCGATCGAGTACGTGCCCGCCAGCAGGGCCTGGCCGGTGAGCTCGCCGTCGGCGGCCCCGAAGCTCGCCGTGTCGTTGTAGGGCGCGGCGTAGGTGGCCGGCAGCGGCACCGGGAACGTGTACTGCCAGGTGGCGTTGCCCAGGTAGACGCTCGCCGTGCGCAGGTCGTCCTTCCGCGGGATGACGACGTTGTAGTTGAAGGTCGGGCCCGACAGGTAGGCCGAGCCGCTGTCCATCGCGGTCAGGTCCAGCGTGACCCCCGCGTCGCTCTTCAGCGTGAACTGCACGGTCACGACGTCGCCGGGCTGGAAGTTCCCTCCCGGGCCCGTGCCGCCGTAGGTCCCGGCCAGGGTGAGCACCACGCCGGGCAACGGGTCGTAGCCGTCCAGGCTGAACACCGGCGCGCCCGGGGGCGGCTGGGGGGTGCCGGGCGGGGTCGTGCCCCCGCCGCCTCCCGTGCCCCCGTCGTCCCCGCCGCTCCCGCCGCCGCAGGCAGCCAGGGTCAGCACCAGGAGCGTCGCTCCGCTCCAACCCAGCCACGCTCGCCCGAAGGTCCGTCGGCTCATGGATCGCTTCTCCTCCGCCTCAGGCCCCCCCTCCCGGGGTGACGCCTGCCAAGCGGTGATGGGGGCTCGAGGCACCGAGTGCCTACTACCGATGACACCTTTCACACTGCGTGCCATTGTCCACGTGGCGCAGCGGAGGCGCTCCGTTACCTGCGGGTGTGTGGCAAAGGCGGCAGTTCATCCCGGGCACGTGGCTGGGCGGCTGGTCCGGGGCGCTCGCGTGCTGGGGCTCCTCGAAGTGGCAGGCGCGGCAGGAACCCTCGAAACGGATCGGAAAATGGCACTGCCCGCAGTGGAGGTGGGGCCCGGAGGCCCACAGCGGGCCGTGGCTGCGGGGGGGGGTGTCTTCGTGGCAGCGCACGCAGAAGTCGGTGTCGTGGCAGGTCTGGCAGCTCGTCCGGTCGATGGCCGCGAGCACCCCGTGCGTACGGGTACGGAACAGATGCGTATGGTTGCGCGGCGCCTCCACCGCGTGGCAGCGCTCGCAGTAGTTCGGGTCGAGGTGGCAGAGGTCGCAGCGGCCCTCCTGACGGCCGGCGACGGTGCGGGCGATCGGCCCGTGCCGCTGCTTCCACAGCTGGCCGTGGGAGGCGGGGGGCGTCACGAGGTGGCAGGCCACGCACTGCTGCGGGTCCGTGTGGCACATCTCGCAGCGTTCGGCCCGCGCGAGGGCCGCCGCGCCGTGCGCCCCCCTCCAGCCCCGGTCGTGGGAGGCGGGCGGCGTGTGCTGATGGCAGCGGTCGCACCAGCCGGCGTCGGCGTGGCACAGCTCGCAGCGCTCCTCCCCGGCGATGGCGGCCGCGCCGTGCCCGGCCCTCCAGGCCCCCGCGTGCGACGGCGGGGGACGGTCCGCGCGCAGCGCCGTGTGGCAGGTGTCGCAGCGGTTCGGGGCGGCCTTCTGCTCGTGGCAGGCCATGCAGCCGGCCATGTCGAAGGCCTGGCGCTGGCGACGCTCGGGCGCGTCCAGGTCGGTGTGGCACTCGGTGCAGGCCACCTTCGCGTGACGGGCGTGGGACCACTTGAGCTCGGGGTCGTAGTCCTTCAGCGCCGTGGTCCAGAGGGGCGCGCCCTCCGCCGTGAAGAAGCGCGCGCGGACGCGCTCGGCCTCGGGCCGCTGCGCGTCCTCCTCGTCGTGGCACTCGGCGCACACGGCGAGCAGCGGCTTCGCGGGCTCGGCCAGCACGGCGTCGTCGGGGCCCTTGAGGTGGCAGTCGGCGCACTCGAGACCCTTGTCCAGGTGCTTGCCGTGGGGCATGCGCGGGCCGGGCACCACGGGGCCGGGCCCGCCCGGGGCGGCCACGGACCGGACGGGCGCCACCCGCCCCCGCAGGGCGGGCTGACCGCCGCCCATGCGCCGGGCGCAGGAGAGCAGGGTGATGCCCCCCACCACGAGGGCCAGGACGATCCAGGTGCTGCGCTCGGGTCGCCGCATGGGGCCCTCAGAACTCGTACCGCACGGCCATCGAGGCCGTCAGGTAGGTGTCGAAGTCGTCGGTGTCCAGCCGCAGCGAGCCGTCCAGCTCCCAGCGGGCCCGGGGCTTGTAGCGTGCCCGCAGGTACCAGCCGTAGTCGTCGTAGCGCTCCTCGGCGGCGTAGAGGTCGGTGCGGTACAGCGAGTAGTCCATGCCGCCGGTGAAGCGCCAGCGCGTCCCCCGGCGCCAGTCCACCTCGAACCCGGCGGCGAACACGTCCTCCGCGTCCTCGGCGCTCCACCACTCGCCGGTCAGGGCCAGGCCCAGGCCCCGCCAGGGCCAGCCGCGGGAGGCCAGGGTGCCGTGCACGGTCACGAACTCGCGGTTGAAGGTCGTCTCGTCGTCCTGGTCGTAGAGCGCGCGGGCGTGCACGCCCGCCTCCAGGGTGAGGCAGCGGCTCAGCCCCTTGCTGGCCGACACGCGCAGGTCCCAGTAGGGCGCCTGGTCGATCAGGATGGCGAAGTAGGGGTCGAGGTCCCAGACCTGCTCGCGCTCGTGGAGGATCTGCGTGAACAGGGCCGCCCGCAACGTGGCGTCGATGCGCGGCAGGAACACGTCGCCGGCCAGGCTGGCGCGGCGCGGTTCGTCGTCCAGGTGCTGGTAGCCCGCCCGCAGCGTGCCCCAGCAGCCCAGCCGCTGCGCGGCGTCCACCGAGAGCAGGTTCGCGGTCTCTCCGCCGTAGAGGTCGCTCTCGTCCTCGAGGTAGACGTCCGCGACCTCCACGCTGGCCCCGTGCCAGGGCGCGAAGGACACGCTGCCGCCCACGGCGAAATCGCCCTCCAGGGACGACTCGAACAGGTGGGCGGGGACGCCGCCGAAGAGCGTCACGCGGGTGCGCGAGCCCTGCCCCGACGGCGCCAGGGTGACGTGGGCCCCGTCGAGGTGGAACACGTCCCCCGCGGTGACGTACTGCCGGCCCACGCGCACCTGCTCGAGCACGCCGCCACAGGAGCGCCAGCCGGCGTAGGCGTGGTAGAGCCGCGCCACGACGGCGGAGTCGTAGGTGTCGTCCACCGAGTCGAAGACGAAGAACGAGCTCGAGTCGTCGAGCCCGTCGAGGTCCTCCGACACGCGCAGGTGCACGGAGGCCGACAGCCCGGGCGCGTCCTCACGCCGGTAGCGCACGCGCAGGTGCTGGTAGAGGTCGGAGTCGGAGTCGTCGTCGGGGGCGCGGACCTTGAGCCGCACGGTGAGGTCTCCGCTCCAGGTGGGCACGCGGGCCCGCGGGACCCCGGCCACGGCCGGCCGGTCCAGGCCCAGCGCCTGCCGCCACCAGGCCTCCGGGCTCATCGCCGGCTTGGGCACGTCGGCCACCCGCTGGGGCAGCCCCCCGCCCGCGGCGACCGGCGCGGCCGGCGCGGCGGCCGACGGCGCGGAGGCCTCCGGCGGGGACGCCGGAGAAGGCTCCTCCGCCCACGCCCCGCCGGACAGGCCCACCGCCAGCCCCAGCCCGACCCCCGTCCACCCTGCCCGCCCGCTGAGCGCCACGCGCACCTCCCGTCGTCCCGCCCTTGCCCGCCGGCCGCCCGGGCGCCTCAGCGCCCGGGGGCCGCTCCCTTGAGTCTCAGTGGGGGAACTTCAGCGGGATGTGCTCGTGCAGGTTGGGCGACTTCTTGGCCTTCTCGAAGTCGAAGGCGTAGTCGGCCGGCATCGTCGGGCACTCCTTCACGTGGCAGGGAGCGCACTGCTCGGCCTTGGGCGGGGTCGTGGCGCCCAGCTTCTGGATCTCCTCGAGCTTGAACTTCTCGTTCTGCTTCTTGTACGGCCCGTACAGGCTGCCCGGGCCGTGGCAGGCCTCGCAGACCACGCCGGCCGTGCGCTCGGCGCGCGCCGACTCCTCCTCGGTGAAGGCCTTGCCCTCGACCACGGCCGGGTAGCCCGTCTCGGTGCCGTACCCGGTCGTGTGGCACTTCAGGCACTTGGGCTCCTTGCAGTAGTCGGCGGCGGGATCGAGGCCGGCCGCCTTCTTCTTCTCGGCCGCCTCGCCCGGCTTGAGCACCTCGAAGGCCTTCGCCAGGGGCGTGGTCTTCCAGCTCTTGTGGTGCTTGAGGTGGCACTTCTTGCAGTTGTCCGGGCCCACGTAGGCGGGCTTGGCCTCCTCGCCCTCGCCCACGACCGGAGCGGGGCGGGTGAGCGTGGTGAGGCCGACCGCGAGGCCTCCGACGAGCGTGGCGACGAGCCAGGGACGGCGCATGGGGCTCTCCGAAGGGGACGATCTCCGAGCGGACGCAGCGAGCGCCCGCTCCGCCGCATCGTACGCAACCGCCGCCGCCCGCCGAAGCGCGTTCTGGCGTATGCGGTCGGCGCCCCCCCACGGGCAGCCCCGGCAGGCCACCCCGGTCCGACCCGCCGCGCCGGGGCGGCGGGGGCGCGGGCGTGCAACGGCTTCGTTGCACGCCGGCCCAGCCGCCGGCCCGCCCGTGCTGGCGGGGGTCGAACCGCGTCCGTCAGCGGCTGCGGAGCAGCAGCTTCACGCTGTCCTCGAGCTCGGCGGGCTTCTCGTCCTGGGCGATCGTCTCGTGGCAGACCTCGCACTCGCCGCTCAGCTTCTGGCCGTCGGAGGTCACGTGCTCGTCATCGTGGCAGCGGAAGCAGCCGTGCAACGCGGGGCTGTCGGTCTGGTGCCCGATGTGGTTGGGGTAGGTGCCCCAGGTGACCCCCCGCCCGGGGAACACGTTGTGGCGCCAGACGGCCGCCAGGCCGCGGGCGGCGCGGTCCAGCGCCGCCGCCTCGGGCACGGCTTCCGCGTGCTTCTCCCGATACGCCTGCTCCAGCGCCTGGCGCAGGGCGCCTTCGGCCGCCTCCCGGTTGCCGGCCACGGCGGCCAGCACGGGCTCTCCCAGCTCCTTGAGCCAGGGCACGTCGCGGGGCAGGAGGCCCGAGGCGAAGCCGCGGTCCAGGGCGTGGCGCGGCGAGGCGTCGAACACGTGCGTCGGGCGGTTGTGGCAGTCGATGCAGTCCATCGTGCGGGTCTCGACCGCGGCGCCCTCGGCCTTCGGCCGGCGGAACTCCTTCACCACCTTCCCGCCCCGGCGCACGGTGATCGTGCCCACGCGCGTGCGCTGGGGGTCGAGCGCCTCGTAGCGCACCTCGAGGGCGGGGTCGGCGTGCCAGTGGATGCCCTCGTAGGCGCGCTTGGTGGGGTGCTTGCCGCCGAGCTTGAGCACCAGCACGTTCACCCGCTCGGTGTTCGCCTGGTCGGCGTCGGTGTGCGAGCGCAGGATCGCGCGGTCGCCGTGCCAGCGGTCCGACCAGTGGCACTGCTCGCAGGTGTCCTTCGAGGGGCGCAGGGAGTGCACGGGGGCGGGCACGGGGCGCGTGTAGGTGTCGGTGAGCGTGCGCCACACCTGGCGCAGCCCGTCGATCTTCGAGCGCACGAAGAACGTGGCGCCCGAGCCCACGTGGCAGTCCACGCAGGCCACCTGGGCGTGGGGCGCGTCGTGGTAGGTCACCCACTCCGGCTCCATCACGCCGTGGCAGGCGGTGCCGCAGAAGGAGGGGCTGCTCATCCAGGCGAGCGCCCGCTGGCTCGCGCCACCGATCAGCAGCACGTTGAGCACCGTGAGCGCGCCGACCACCAGCAGCTTGCGACGCCCGGCGGGCGTGGCGAACAGCTCGCCCACCGCCTCCCCCAGCGGCCGGAGCGGCACGGCGCGCCCGCGCCGGCGCGACCACCAGAGCCCGAACGGGATCAGCAGCAGGCCCAGCACGAACAGCGCCGGCAGCCCCACCAGCAGGAAGGCGCCCGCGTAGGGGTTCAGGGTCAGGCCCGAGAGATCCAGGCCGAACAGCAGCACGAGGGCGAACCCCGAGACCGTCGTCAGCACCGTCCCGAAGGTGCTCAGGGGGTTCGACCAGAGGTTCGGCAGCCAGTTGAGCAGGCGCTTCACGGGGAGTCTCCGGGGGCCCGGGGCACGGACGGTAGCGGCGGGCCCTGCGCGGGCCCACCTTGAGCCGGCGCACGGCCCCGCGCGAGGCGCGGAGCCACGATCAGCGCCGCGCCGTAGAGCAGCAGGGAGAGGCCCATCGTGGCGGGCTGCCCGGCGCGCAGGTCCTCCAGCGCCAGCTTGACCAGGCCCAGCGCGAGCAGCACGGGCACGAGCACGCGCGCGGCGCGCGGGGCGTCGCGGCGCGCCAGGGCGGCCACGCCCAGGGTCGCGCCGGAGAGCACGCCGGTGCGCAGCAGGGCCAGCAGGGCCGCCCCACCCCCGTCCGCGGAGGAGAGCCCCCCGGAGGCCAGCAGCCCGGGTGCGAGCAGCGCCAGGACGGCCCCGCCGCCCGCGCCCACGGACAGCGCCAGGCCCAGCACCCGGGGCAGGGCGGCGGCCCCGCGCCACCAGGGGTTGTCCCGGGGGTGCGGCGCGGCCGCGAGCACGAGCGCCCCCAGCAGGGCCAGGAGCTGCGCCGCCCCCGGCGCCGGCCACGCGGGCCCCGGCGTGCCGCTCCACGCGGTCGTCGCCAGCCCGAGCAGCCCCGAGGCCAGGGCCGCCCCCCCGGCGTAGACGGCGGCGTGCAGGCACAGGACCACGCGCCCCGAGCGGCTGCCCGCCAGCGCGGTCCCCACGGCCAGGGCCGACCAGGCGGCGGAGGGCTCGCTCAGCAGCGCGGGGCTCGAGAGCAGCACCAGCGCCAGCGCGAGCGAGGTCAGGGTGAGGAAGGGCCCGCGACGCTCGCGGGGCACCCAGCGGAAGGCCGCGACGTAGGCCCCCACGCCCAGGAGCAACCCCGCCGCCGCCAGGGACGCCTGCGCGCCCGCGTGCCCCTGCGCCAGCCGGAGCGCGCCGCCGTAGCCGACCACGACGGCGGCGGCCGACTGGGAGACGTCGAAGGCCGGCAGCGCGCGGCCCCGGCCCAGGGCCGCCGCCACGGCGGGCGCCAGCGTCAGGGCCGACAGGAGCAGGGGCACGGCGAGCACGGCGGCCAGGGGCAGCGGCACGCGCCCGCCCGCCGCGGCCGTCGTCAGGAACGACACGGCGCCGTCGGCCACCAGGGCGGCCGGCCAGGGCAGCAGGGTCCAGCCGCTCGACGCCGCCGCGCGCCTCGCCCACGCCGCCAGGAGGACGAGCAGCGCCGCGCCCGGGAGCGCGCCGCCCGGGCGGGGGAGGAGCGCCAGGGCCACGAGCGCGGTGCCCGCGCCGAAGGCCCAGGCCAGCCCCTGCACGTCGCGCCGCCGCGCCACGCGCAGCCCCGCGAGCGCGACGACCCCGAGGAGCGCGGCGGTCGCCGCGGGCGGGAGCAGCTGGAAGCGCAGGGTCGTCTCGGCCAGCAACGGCAGCGCGACCAGGGCCGCGCCCACGCCATCGACCAGCGCGCCGGCCCGGCGCCCGCCGGCCCCCGCCCGGTCGGCCGCGAGCAGCCAGCCCGCCGCGTAGGCCAGGCCCAGGGCCGCCCCGGCGGCCAGCGGCAGCCGGCCGGCTTCGGAGGCGGCCCTGAGCAGGAACGCGCCCGCGAGCACCAGCAGCAGCCGGCCGGCCAGCGCGGGCGCGGCCGCCCAGTCCGTGTGCGGCCCGGGCAGGTCCGCGGCCCGGTCCGCGGGGGCTCGCGGCCGCAGCGCGTCCGGGCCCGGCCCGGGCCCGGCCGGGGCGGGCGCGCGCGGGGCGGGCAGCCGCAGCAGGCCCTCGACGCGGGCGAGCCGCGCCTCGAGCGCGCCCAGCCCCGCCCTGAGGCGCTCCAGCTCCGCGGCGGGATCCGGCAGGGGTTCGGGCACGGGGCCCTCGGGGGGACGGAGCGCGGCTCAGGGGGCGCGGGCGGGCTCCCGCACCGGCACGGGGACCGGGCCCCCGAGCATGATCGGCAGCGCCACCTTCACCAGCAGCGTGAAGACGAGCGAGCCGGTGGCGAAGACGCCCGCGGCCACGGCGAGCTCGTTCCAGGTGGGGAAGTACTCGTAGATCTCGCCCAGGGTGTCGGGGGTCAGGCCCGGGATCACCAGGCCCATGCCCTTCTCCAGGTACACGCCGACGAAGATCAGCACGCAGCCCACGTTGAGCGTGAGCGGGTGCCGGCGCGTGCGCGGGATCAGGAAGAGCACGAAGGCGACGATCGAGCAGGCCACCGAGGCCCACATGAAGGGCACGATCGCCTGGCTGCCGCGCACGCCGCCGAACATCAGCTGCATGTGGACGAGGTGCTCGGTGTCGGAGTA
>CAZPOZ010000104.1:0-8569 GCA_964588235.1 uncultured Planctomycetales bacterium | reverse complement strand
CGCCCGGCTCCAGCGCGCCGCACGTGCCTCGCATCGACGAACTTGGTGGCGTTGCCGCTGAGCGCCCCGTCGGGGCGCCCGCCCCCCGACGCGCCCCCCCGGCGGGAGGGTCCGGGCGCGCGGCGCCTCACCGCCGGGCGTTCACGAGGCGCACGCCCAGGCGCCCGCCCCGCGCGCGCAGCGTGAGCGGGCTGCCCTCGCGGACGAGCTCGAGCTCCACGGGCTCCTCCGGACGCGTCGCGGCCACGGCGGCGGCCAGCTCCTCCACGCAGGTCACGGGGCGGGCGCCGTGGCGCACGAGCAGGTCGCCCGCGCGCACCCCCGCCTCGGCCGCCGCGCCCGGCGCCTCCACGGCCACGATGCGCACGGCCTCGGCCCGGGCGAGACGCAGCTCCAGCCGCACGTGGCGATCGGTCGGCGTGAGGGTGAAGCGCACCTCCGCGCTCACGTGCCGCGGGCCGTGGAGGCGGAAGACGTGCTCCGCCAGGCTGGCGCCCGTGCCGCGCAGGGTGGCGTCCGCCCCCAGGGTCCCGGCCGAGGCGACCTCGCGCCAGCCGCCCTCGAAGGTGGCCCTCGGGACGGGGGCGCCGGACTCGGCGTCCAGGGCGAGGATCTCGTAGCTGCCGTCGCGCGGGTCGATCACCACGGGCAGGACCAGGGGCGCGGCGCCCGGCGGCGGAGGCAGCACCGCCACCAGGGGCGCGAGGGTCAGCGCGTGCTCCTCCTCGACGCTCAGCGACCACGAGGAGCCGCCCCCGGACGGCAGCGACAGCAGGAAGCCCCCCGCGCCGCCGGGCTCGACGGGCGCCTCCACGGTCCAGCGGCGGCCATCGGGGCCCGTGCCGCGCGCGACGACGTGCAGCGGCCCGTCCGCCGAAGGCCGCTCCACGGGGTCGCCCCCGAGGCCGGTGAACGCCACGCGCCCGGGGACCGGCGGGGCGAGCCCGATCTCGACCTGCGTCGTCCGCCCCTCCTCCACCGCGCAGGCCGCCTCGAGCGACCCGGCTCCCGGCCCGAGCGCGAGGAACAGGCGCCGGGTCCCGGGCTCGAGCCCGGCGAACGCGAAGCGCCCCGTGGCGCGCGTCTCGAGCTGGAGCCGGCGCCCCTCGGGGCCGAGCAGGCTCACGAGGACACCGGCCACCGGCAGGCCCGCGCGCGTCAGCCGGCCCTCGAGCGCCGTGGCCCCGGGTCCCCCGAGGTTCAGGCGCGCCGTGCGCCCGGGCTCGAGCCTCACCCCCGCCAGGGCGTGGACGTCGGCCGCCCCCGGCGAGATCGCGAGCACCTGGAGCTCGGTCAGGGCGGGCAGCCCCTCGAAGCGGAAAGCGCCACGGGCGTCGGCCGCTGCCCACGCGCGGGCGAGCTCGTCGGAGGCCGTGCGCACGATCACGAGCGCGTCGGCGAGCGGCCGGCCGTCCGCGTCCGCGACCACGCCCTCGACCGCCGCGGCGGCGTGCAGGCGCACGACGTGCGGCTCGTCGCTGAAGTGGTTCACCCAGGCGGCGTCCAGGGGGCCGTAGCCGGGTGCGGTCACGCGCAGGTGGGTCGCGTTGAGCGCCGCGCTGCCGCGGAAGCAGGGCACGAGGTAGGTGCCGGGCGGGTCGCCGGGCAGCGCCTCGAGCGCCGTCGTCAGCACGACCCGCTGCACGTGCTCGTGGACGCCGAAGAACGCGGCCCGCAGCAGGGGCTGCTCGGTGCCCGCGTCCAGCACCCGGACGCGCACGGGCTCCACGGGAGGCACGCGCAGCTCCCCCAGGTCCACCGTGGCGCCCATCGGGACGGCGACGCCGGAGCCCGGGTCGTGGGAGGCCGCGCCGCCCAGCTCGAGCGGAGCCAGGCCCTCGCAGCTCAGCACGAGGGCGTAGGTCCCGGCCCGCAGAGGTCCCAGCCGGAAGCCCCCCTCGGAGGCCGGCGTCTGGGCATCGAGCCCGACGTGCTCCGGGAAGGTCGGACGCAGGTCGCCCGTCAGGGCGTCCGACGCCTCCCCCATCGGCCGGGGCGGCTGCGAGCGGGCCAGCAGCCGGGCCCCGGCGAACGCCGGATGCGCGGGCGAGGGGAACACGAGCCGGCCCACGAGGAAGGCCGCCGGCTCGAGCTCCGCGCGCAGGGGCTCGAGGCCCGGGTGCACGCGCTCCAGGCGCGCGGGCGCGAAGCCGGGGTGCGTGACGACCAGGTGGAGCGGGCCGACGGCCGCGTCGGCGCCCGACAGCGCGAAGGCCCCCTCGAGGTCGGTCGGCGCCTCCCCGAACGGTCCCGGAGGCGCGAGGCGCCAGGCCACGACGCGCGCGCCGGCCACCGGGCGCGCGCCGACGGAGGCCACGACGGCGCCGAAGACCCCCGGCTCCCGCGGGAGCGCAGCCGCGGGCCCCTCGGGCGCCCCGCCGGCCAGGGTCGGCGCGGCGCGGGCCAGGGACGGCGAGCCGGCCCGCGCCTCCGCGGGAAGCGGGCCGCCGGTCGCGGCCGGAGGCGACGGCCTGGGCCGGTCGGCGGCCGCCCACCAGGCGCCGGCGACCAGCAGCAGCGCCGTGCCCACCGCCAACAGGGGCTTGCCCAGGGCGAGCCCTGCCCCGGCCAGCCCCAGCGGAGCGGCCTGGGAGGCCCCCTCCCCCAACGCGGCCAGGCCCGCGCGCAGGCTGCGCCGCCGCTCCGCGGGGTCGCCCGGAGGCTCCTGATCCCCCAGGCGCGCGCGCAGCAGGCTCAGCCCGCGGGCCAGGCGGTCGTGGACGGTGGCGACCGGGCGCCCGGTGAGGCGGGCCACCTCGCGCGGGGGCAGCCCCGCGTCGTAGCGGAGCAGGAGGACCTCGCGCAGCGGGTCCGGCAGCGCGAGCACGGCCGCGACCAGGCGCGCGCGCAACCCCTCGCGTTCGCGCAGGAGCTCGGGCTGCGCCCGCGACGGAGGCGCGGCTCGCCGCTCCCGCGCCGCGCGGCGGGCCTCGCCTCGCCGGAGGTTGCGCACCACGTTGCGCAGGAGGCCGACGAGCCAGCCCCGGGGGGCGGCCCCGGCGGCCGGCGGCCGGCGCAGCGACAGCAGCAGCGTCTCCTGCACCGCGTCCTCGGCGAGGTCGGGGGAGCGCATCAGGCTCGCGGCCAGGCGCCGGAGGAAGTCGGCGTGCGCGGCGAGGTCGGGGGCCGAGGGAGGCGGCATGGGCTGCCCGATCATGTCCGCCGAGTCAGGTCCCTGGGTCCGGGCGCCGGTTCCCGGCGGCGCTCCGGGAACCGGCGCCCCTCCCGGACCTTGGGCTCACATCGGGAGCGCGGGGCGCCGATGGTGGGCTGGGCGCCCGCACTGCCGGACTTGGCAGGCGTGCCCGTGGTGGAGGCGAACAGCATGCGAACGACGACCGTGAGCCGTGACGGCTCGGCGGCCCCCAAGGCCCGCACCGGCTTCCTGGTCCTCACGCTCGCCTTGGCGGGCTGCGGCGGAGGCGGCTCGACGAGCGAGTCGGCGCCCGTCACGGGCCTGCGCATCCAGCAGACCCGCGTCGAGGTGCAAGGCGGGGCCACGCCCACCAGCGCGCAGTGCGTGCTCGTGGCCGACCTGGCGGACGGGAGCTCGGTCACCTTCGGCGGCGGGGCCCCCTGGCCCTTCGGCGGCAGCGCGGGCGCCTGGTCGAGCGACGACCCCGCGGTGGCCACGGTCGCGGGCGGCCGGGTGACGGGCGTGCTCGCGGGCCGCACGCTGATCCGCGTCTCGCTCTCGGGCTTCGCGGCCAGCGTGCCGGCGGTGGTCAGCTGCGTGCCCGGGCCCACGACCGCGCGCGTGCCGGTCAGCGACACGGGGACCGGGCTGTCGCTCGGCACTCCCGACTACGGCCACGCGGCGCGGTCGATCGCCATCGACACCCTCGGCCGAGTCCACGTGGTCTGGTTCGATCCGGCCACGGGCGTGCGCTACGCGCGCTCGATCGACGGGGGCGTGAGCTTCCAGGCCAGCCTGCCGCTCGTCCCCGTGGCCAGCGCGCCCAACCCGCGCCCGATCCTCGGCTGCGGCCAGGAGGGGCAGGACGACGTCTACGTGGTCTACGAGGACGCGGCCAGCGCGGTCCGCTGCCTGCGCTCGCCCGACGCCGGCCTGAGCTGGCTCCTGCCCGGGACGGTGACGGGCCTGCCCGGCTCCAGCTTCAATCAGCTGAGCATCGGCGTTCGCGGCACGACGGTGATGATCTTCACCACGATGGGCTCGACGATGGCGCGCTCGACCGACGCGGGGCAGACCTTCGGCGCGACCGTGCCCACGCTGCTCAGCTCGAGCGCGTTCAACGACGTGCTGATGGACCCCCGCAACCTCAAGGTCGTGGCGATCAGCGACACCCCCGACATCCACGTGCGCGTGAGCGCCGACGACGGGGCGACCTTCGCCCCGCAGTTCGACTCGGCCTCGCCTGCGCTCTTCTACTCCGACTACGCCATCGACCGGATCGGCAACGTGTTCGGCGTCTCGCAGAACGGCCCCTGGGCGCGCATCGTGGTGGACACGCAGACGATCACCACCGTGGCCTCGACCCTCGCGGGCACCGGCAACCCGGGCCGCTGCCTGGCCATCGACCGCGACAACGCCATCCACGTCGTGCGCGAGTCGGGGGGCACCCTGCTCATGCAGATCTCCACCGACCAGGGCGCGACGATCAGCGCCGAGGTCGCGCTGGACACCGCGTCCTCCCTGCCGATGGCGGCGGCCTCCTTCGCCCACCCGGGCGCGGGCGTGATCTACCTGCGCGGCGGCAGCGTCTTCTACTTCCACAACTGAAGGCCAACGCCACCTAGATGGGCGATGCGAGGCACGTGCCTCGCATCGCCTATCTTGGTCACGTTGGACCGCAGCCAGCGCCCGGGCCGGCGGGCGCGGGCCAGACGAGCTCGGTCCGCGTGGTGAGGTGCTCGAAGCCCAGCCGGAGCAGGCGCGGCGCGCTCATGGCGTTGGCGTCCACGACCAGCCAGGGCAGGCCGGCCTGCGCCGCGGCCTGCGCACGGGCCCGGACGAGGGCCGGGTACACGCCCCGCCGCCGATGCTCGGGCAGCACGGTCCCGCCGAAGAGGCTCGCGAAGCTGCCCCCGCGGGGCAGCGTCACCCAGCCCAGGCCGGCGTCCCGGCCGGCGAAGGTCCCGACGAAGATCGCCACCGGATCGGCCTCGCCGGCCAGGGCCGGCCCCCACCACTGGAGCAGCCAGTCCGTGTGCCCCGGGCCCCAGACCGCCTCCTGGATCGCCAGGACCGGCGCCAGGTCGGCGACGCGCTCGATGCGCCGCACGCCGACCTCGGAGGGGCCGGGCGCCGGCCCGGGCGCCTCGGGCTCCGCGCTCGGGCGCACCAGCACGCGCTCCTCGCCCTGGGAGCGGAACCCCCGGCGCTCCAGCCGCTCCACGAGGTCGGACGGCTCGTCGTGCGCGTAGACGTTCCACTGCACGCCGCGCCGCTCGCGCTCGGCGTGCGCGACGAGCGCCTCGATGGCCTCGTCGGCCTCCGCGGCCGTCAGCCGCGAGGCGCAGACCATGTCGTCGAGCGGGTGCGCGCCGGGCCCGCGGATGCGCACGAGGCGGCCGTCGTCCTCGCGGCGGCGCCCCGGCGGCGGCCGCAGCCCGAAGCGCAGCTCCCGCTCGTACGACCTGAGAAGCTCGGGCGACATCCGCGCAGGGTACCCGGTGGCCGCGGGGGCCGCCCGGCTCCGGCCCTGCGTACGATGCCGGCCCGACGGAGCCCCGCATGCGCCCCCTGCTTCCGCCCCGCCCCAACCCGCGCCGACGGGCGCGGCGAGCCCTCCTCGTGCTGCTGGCCGCGCTGGTCGCCGCCGCGGCGGAGCCGACCCGGGCTGAGGAGGCGCCGGCGCCCGCCGCGCTGCTCGCGGAGGGGCGCGCCCACTTCGATGCCCGGCGTTTCGACGAGGCGCGCGCGTCGTTCCTGCGCGCGTCCGAGCAGGCGCAGGCGGCCGGCGACGCCTCCTCCCAGGCCGAGGGGCTGGCCCTGGTGGCGCGCACCTTCGTGGCGGTGGACCGTCTGGACGAGGCGCGCCCCTGGCTGGCGCAGGCCGAGAAGGTCGCCAAGCCCGACCAGCCGCTCGGATGGAGCGCGTTCCTGGCGGTACGGGCCCGCCTGCACTGGAAGGCCAAGGAGCCGGCTCGGGCCGCGGCCGACCTGGAAGCGCTGCACGCCTTCTGCGTCGAGCGCTCGCTGTTCGAGCGGGCCGTGGACGCCGCGAACCTGATGGTGCTCGTGGGGACGCCCGAGCAGAAGGTGACCTGGGCCGAGCGGGGGATCGAGGCGGCGCGTCGGGGAGACTTGGACCGCTGGCTCGGGCCGCTGTGGAACAACCTGGGCCTGGCGCACGAGGAGGCGGGCCGCCACGCGCAGGCCGTGGAGGCCTACCGACAGGCCCGCGAGGCCCACTGGAGGACGGGCAAGGAGGCGCAGAAGCTGGCCGCGGACTGGGCGGTCGGCCACGCCCTGCGCCTCAAGGGCGACCTCGAGGAGGCGGCCGCGTGGCTGCGGCCCGTGCTCGCCTGGGCGGAGCGGCGCCACGCGGCGTCGGGCGCCGCCGAGGACGGCGAGTGGGTGGGCCTGGCGGCCAAGGACCTCGGCCAGGTGGAGGCGGCCGCCGGTCGTTGCGACGCGGCGCGCACGCTGCTCCGGCGCGCCAAGGAGCACCTGGCGGCGGCCCGCATGCCGGAGTGGGATCCCAAGGCGTGGGCCGAGCTCGAGTCCGCCCTCGCTGCGCTCGAGCAGCCCGACCGGCGCTGAGGGCTGCGCCCGCGCGCGCTGCCCGGGCGGCGCGCCGGGGACCGCACCCACCCTCCGGTCGTGGGCCCGCTTCGTTCCGCCCCGGGCGGGCGACGCGCTGGGCTGGGGGCGCTCAGGCCCGCATCGGCTCGTTGCGTAGGCCGGCGCGTGCCAGCGCCGCCGCAAGCGGCGGCGGGGGCGGCCTCGCCGCTGCGGGCCTTCCGCTCCCCATCCAGCGCGTCGGTGTGCACCAGCTCGGCGTCAGGATCGCAGACTGACCCGCTACCCACCGTCCCCGAAGGAGGGCGTGAACGGCCCGCAGGTAGCATGCTGCAGCGTTCCCGGAGGAGCTCCATGGCGCCCGCGCCCACCGGCACCGTCCGCCTGCACCGCGTGCTGCGCGCCCCTCCGGCGCGCGTCTACAAGGCCTTCCTCGACCCCCAGGCGATGGTCAAGTGGCTGCCGCCCCATGGGTTCACCGGGCAGGTCCACTCGATGGACGCACGGGTCGGCGGCGGCCACCGCATGTCGTTCACGAACCTCTCCACGGGCAGCTCCCACGCGTTCGGGGGCACCTACGTGGAGCTCGTGCCCGGCGAACGGATCCGCTACACCGACCGCTTCGACGACCCGGGCCTCAGCGGCGAGATGCAGGTGACGGTCTCGCTGCGGCCCGTGACCGGCGGGACCGAGCTCTCGATCGTCCAGGAAGGCATCCCGGCCGTGATCCCGACGGAGATGTGCCACCTGGGCTGGCAGGAGTCGCTGCAGCTGCTCGCGCTGCTCGTCGAGGCCGAGATCCCCGACGGCGCCTGAGCGGCGGCACGCGGGGAATCGCCCGTCCGGCCCGAGGCGCCTGCGTAGAGTGACGGGATGCGCCCCGTGCACGAGCTCGACGCGGTGGAGGTGGTGGCCGGCCTGGGCAGCGACGCGGCGCGCGGGCTCACGCGGGCGGAGGCCCGCCGACGGCTCGACGCTTCCGGCCCCAACGAGCTGCCCACCGAGCGCCGCCGGCCCGCCTGGCGCACGCTGGTCGCCCAGCTCCAGAACGTGCTGATCGGCATCCTGATCGTCGCCGCGGGGCTCTCCGTGGCGCTCGGGCACGGCGTGGAGGCGGTGGCGATCACGGTGATCGCGGCCTTCTCGGTCGCGCTCGGCTTCCTGCAGGAGCTGCGTGCGGAGAAGGCTCTCGAGGCCCTGCGCCGGCTCGCGGCCCACGGCGCCACGGTCGTCCGCGACGGGCTCGTCGAGGAGGTCCCCAGCCGCGAGGTCGTCCCCGGGGACGTGCTCCTGCTCGAGGCGGGCGACGTGGTCCCGGCCGACGCGCGCCTGCTCGAGGCGCAGAGCCTGCGCACCGACGAGGCCGCGCTCACCGGCGAGTCGTCGCCGGCGACGAAGGCCTCGGCCGCGCTCCCCGGGCCGGCGCTGGCCCAGGCCGACCGCCGCAACCTGGTCTACGCCTCCACCGCCGTCACCCTGGGACGCGGCCGGGCGGTGGTGACGGGCACCGGGGCGCAGACCGAGATCGGCGCCATCAGCCGCCTGCTGGCCACCGTGCAGCACGTGCCCACGCCGCTCGAGGCCAACCTCGCGCGCGTCGGACGCGGCCTCGCGCTGGCCGCCGGGGCGGTGGTCGTGCTGGTCGTGGCGCTGGGCCTGGCCCGCGGGCAGGGCGTGGGCGAGATGCTCGTGTTCGGCATCGCGCTCGCCGTCGCCGTGGTGCCCGAGGCGCTGCCCGCCGTGGTGACCATCTCGCTCGCGTTGGGCGCCCAGCGCATGGCCCGCCGCAACGCGCTGCTGCGCCGCCTGCCGGCGGTCGAGACGCTGGGCAGCACGACGGTGATCTGCTCCGACAAGACG
>CAZPOZ010000103.1:0-8610 GCA_964588235.1 uncultured Planctomycetales bacterium | reverse complement strand
GGCGAGGGGCCCGACGCGCAGCGCCGCCTGATCGCCGCCACGGTGGACGGGGTCCGGGTGGTGAACGTCTACGTGCCCAACGGCGAGTCGGTCGAGAGCGAGAAGTTCCCGTTCAAGCTCGGCTGGCTCGCGCGCCTGGAGTCGTTCCTGGCCTCCTCGGCCCGACCGGGGGAGCCGCTCCTGCTGCTGGGCGACTTCAACGTGGCGCCCGAGGACCGCGACGTCCACGACCCCGAGGCGTGGCGCGACCAGGTGCTGGCCCACCCGAAGGAACGCGCCGCGCTCGCCCGCCTGCTGCGCTGGGGGCTGGTGGACCTCTTCCGCGTGCGCACGGCCGAGCCCGGGCACTTCAGCTGGTGGGACTACCGTGGCCTCGCCTTCCCCAAGGGCCGCGGCCTCCGGATCGACCTGCTGCTCGGCACGCGCCCCCTGGCGGCGCGCCTCGTCGATTGCGCGATCGATCGCGACGAGCGCAAGGGCGAGAAGCCCTCCGACCACGCCCCCGTCTGGGCGGACTTCGACGGGGCCGGATCGACGGGCGTCACGTGATCGACGCTCACGTGGCGCGCCCCGGCCGCCGATAGGGGTAAGGTAGGGTTCACCCGGAGCCTCCATGCAACGCACCCTGGCGGTCGCGCTCCTGACCCTGGCGCCGGCCCTGTCCGGCTGCGGCGTCGGCGGGCTCTCGGCTCCCGACCTGTACGACGGGCCCGAGGGCACCGCGCTGCAGGGGAACCCGCTCCCCGGCGGAGGCTCGGGGAGCGCCATGGCCGCCAGCGAGCGCGCCTTCGCCGAAGAGGTGCTGCGGCTCGTCAACGAAGAGCGCGCGCGCGCCGAGCTGCCGCCGCTGCTCTGGGACGAGCCGCTCGCGGGCGTGGCCTACCGCCACAGCGTGGACATGGACGGACGCGACTACTTCAGCCACGACTCCCCCGACGGGCTGGGCCCCGGCGAGCGTCTGGCCGCCGCCGGCATCGACGACCTGCGCTCCTGGGGCGAGAACATCGCCGCCGGGCAGACCTCGCCCGAGCAGGTCATGCGCAGCTGGATGGAGTCCTCCGGCCATCGCGCCAACATCCTGCGGGCCTCGTTCACCCACCTGGGCGTCGGCGTCCATGCGCCCGGCGCGGTGTGGTGGACGCAGCTGTTCGGCCAGCGCTGACCCACGGCCGGCAGGCGCAAGACGCGGTTACCTTGGGGTGCCTGCGTGACCCCGTGGAGCGCCGCGGCCGCATGCGCTTACGATCCTGCGCTTCCAGCGCCGGGGCGGCCGCGAACGGCCCTCGGGCGCTCAGGAACCCGCCGCCGGGCCCGCGCCGTCGTACGTGAACGGGCGCACGGCGCTCACCCCCCTCCCGGAGCCTTCATGCTGCACGCTCGATCCGTCGTCCTCGGCTTGGCCTTCCTGGGGCTCGGCGCGGCCTCCGCCCGGGCCGAGGACCCTGCGCCCGGCGCCCCCGCCTCGGCCGCCGAAGTGGCCGTCCCCTGGGTGCGGAACTGGGAGGCCGCCAAGGCTCAGGCCGTGAAGGAGGGCAAGGACCTCCTGATCGACTTCACCGGCAGCGACTGGTGCGGCTGGTGCGTGAAGCTGGAGAGCGAGGTCTTCTCCCAGGCGGCCTTCCTCGAGAAGGCGACCCAGCAGTTCGTCTTCGTGTTCCTCGACTACCCCCACGGGGCCGAGAAGCAGAAGGAGGTCGTGGACAAGGAGCTCAACGAGCGACTGGCCGAGGAGTACGCGGTCCAGGGGTTCCCCACGATCGTGCTGGCCGACGCCAAGGGACTGCCCTACGCGAAGACGGGCTACGAGCCGGGCGGTCCGGAGGGCTACCTGCAGCACCTGGCCGAGCTGCGCGTGAAGGGCGACAAGGTCAAGGGCCTGCTCGCCAAGGGCAAGCAGGACTACGAGGCCTTCAAGGCCGGGTGGGACGTGCTGGTCGAGGAGCAGCTGCTCACCCACGCCGCCTACGGCTGGGTCATCGACCAGGCCGAGGTGCACGACGCGGACGGCAGCAAGGGGCTCAAGGGAGCGGCGGCCTCCGCCCGCAACCAGCAGAAGGCCGAAGCCGAGGCGCGCGGCCTGATGAAGCTGGCCAAGGGCAAGACGCCCGACACCATGCCCTGGGCCCAGGTGAAGGACTACCTCCTGGCCTCGAAGTTCCTGTCCGGCGGCATGCTCTTCAACGCCTCGATGGCGGTGGGCAACTGGCTGCTGAGCGAGAAGAAGGATCCCGTCGAGGCCAAGAAGCTGTTCCAGCTGCCGCTGCGCGACCCGGAGATCGCCTCCAACGAGCAGGCCAAGTCGATCATCGAGGAGCGCGTGAAGGCCTGCGACGAGGCGCTCGCCCCGAAGGAGGCCCCGAAGGACGCCCCCGGGGACGCGCCGAAGGACGGCGGCTCGAAGTAGGCCCGGCGGACGGGCCGGACCCGCGGCCGCCGCGCAGGCTCAGCGCGGCGCGGCGGCCGCCTCCAGGAACCGGTCCCGCAGGCGGCGCACCGTCGTGGGCGCGTGGCCGGCGTAGTGGTTGTTCACGTAGACCAGGCTCTTCACGCCTCGGTCCATCAGGCGCACCAGCAGGCGCGCCCAGCGTTCGAGCCGGGGCCCCGGGTCGAGCACTTCGCGCTCCCAGGTCTTCGTGACGCGCTCGATCGCCTCGCGATCGCCGAGCAGGCGCACGTAGGCGAGCGGGCCCGTGACGGGGTCGAAGCGCTGCTCCACCTCGTCGCCGTGCGGCATCCAGGCCTGGTCCACGAGCACCAGGATCGCGCCGTGGCGGGCGAGCACGGCGCGGAACGCGGCCGTCACCCAGGCCTTGTTGCGCACCTCGACGCCGTAGGCGAAGCCGGGCCGGGGCAGGGCGGCGAGGAACCGGTCGAGACGCTCGAGGAAGGGCCCGGCGGAGGGGAAGGCCTCGCGGTTGAAGTACGGGAACTGGAGCACCAGGGGCCCCAGGCGCGGGCCCAGCAGCCTCATGCGCTCCAGGAACGTGTCGCGCGTCTCGTACGTCGAGTCGGGGTCGAGCACGAGCCGTGCGTCGGGCCGCGCGCCCTCCCCGCCGTGGACGATCGAGCGCGGGAACTTGGCGGAGAGGAGGAACCCCTCCGGGGTCTTCTCGGCCCAGCCCGCCACGGTTCGCGCGCTGGGCAGCGCGTACCAGGTGGAGTCCACCTCCACCGTGTCGAACTGCCGTGCGTAGAGCGAGAGCATCGCCCCGGCCTGCGTGCCGGCGGGGTAGAAGGGCCCGACCCAGTCCTCGCTCGAGAACGAGGACGTGCCGAAGCGCACGGGCGCTCCGGGCGCGTAGGGCGCGAGGTCGGGCCCTTGGGGCGTACGCCCTCAGCTCAGCGGCGGAAGCCGCGGTAGTGGCCGCCGCCCGCGTAGCCGGCGCCGCGGTAGCCGTAGCCGGCGTAGCCGTACCCGCGGTAGCCGTACCCGTAGACGCGGCCCGGGTAGTAGCCGAAGCCCACGCTCACGGTCGGGCGGTAGGTGTACGCCGGGACCGAGTACACGGGCCGGTAGTACGGAGCAGGAGCGTAGTACGTCGGCGCGTAGTACGTGGGCGCGTAGTAGGTCGGCGCGTAGTACGTGGGGGCGTAGGGGCCGGGGCCGTACGTCGGGCCATACGCGGGGCCGTACGTGGGGCCGCAGCCGCAGCCGCCCCCGTAGCCGAAGCCCACGACCACGTCGGGGCGGGCGCTCAGGGGCAGGGACGGGGCGGCGCTCGCCGTGGGGGCGAGCGACAGGAAGGCGCCGGCCAAGGCCAGCGTGACGACGATCAGGCTGCGCATGGGAGTCGTCCTCGGGTCGGGGCAGCGCGGAGTGCCTGCCCCCCGGGAGGTCCTCCGCGGCCGGCGCTGCGGGTGGGGCCCCCCGGGTCCGAGCATAGCCGGGTCCGCGGCCCGTGCTCAGGACTCCAGGTGGCGGGGGGTCAGGGCCCGGACCAGCGTCACGGTGAGCGGCACGCCGTAGCCCGTGGCGCGCTCGTCCCGGAAGGCGGGGCCCGCCAGGTCCACGTGCAGCCAGGGCAGGTTCAGGTCGGCCACGTGGGCGTAGACGAACTGGGCCGCGCACGACGACTGCGCGTTGCTGCGGTTGCCGACGCTGTTCTTCATGTCGGCCACCTTCGACTTGAACTCGTCCTGGAAGAACTCCGGCGCGAAGGGCAGCGGCCACGTGAGGTCGCCGCTCGCCGAGCCCGCCTCCAGCGCCAACGCCTCCAGCCCCGCGCGGTTGCTCACCACCGCCGCGTGGCGCAGGCCCGTGGCCACCAGCTGCGCTCCCGTGAGCGTGGCCATGTCCACCACCGCCGCCGGCTTGGCCGTGCGGGCCACGTAGGAGACCGCGTCGGCCAACAGGAGCCGGCCCTCGGCGTCGGTGTTGTTGATCTCGACCGTCTTGCCGGAGTGCAGCGTGAGGATGTCGTCGTTGCGGTACGCGTCGGGGCCGATGGCGTTCTCGGCCAGCGGGGCGGCGCAGACCACGTGGACGTCCGCGCGCGCCTCGGCCAGGGCCAGCGTGCTGGCCACGGCCGCGGCGGCGCCCGCCATGTCGGCCTTCATGCCCGACATGCCCGTCGTGGGCTTGAGCGAGAGCCCGCCCGTGTCGTAGACGATGCCCTTGCCCACCAGGCCCACCTTGAGCCGCGCCCGGCGGGGCGCGTACTCCACCAGCAGCAGGCGGGGCGGGACGACGGCCGCGCGGCCCACGGCGTGGATCCCGCCCAGCCCCTGCCGCAGCAGCGCGGGCCCGACGATCGAGCGCACCCTCACCCCCGCGAGCCCGCGCGCGGCCTTGCGGACCGCGGCCTCGAACCCGTCCGTGTGCAGCTCGCTGGTCGGCGTGTCCACCAGCGCCGCCGCCCAGCGCAGGCGCGCGATCGTGGCGCGGTCGGCCGCGCTCCACGGGGTCGGCCGGCCGGAGACGTCCAGCGCCACGAGCGCCACCGGGCCCGGCTTCTCCTTGCGGCCCGTCGCCCGGCCGTACAGCGGCAGCGCCCGGGCGACCGCGGCGCCCAGGCCCAGCGCGTGGGCGGGCTCCTCGACGCAGACGATCACCGCGGCTCCCTTGCCCACGAGCCCCGCCTGGGCCGCCGCGGCCGCCGCCGCCTCGGCCCGCGACGGGGAGTTGTGCCGCGAGCCCTGGTCGGGCAGCACCCCGAGCACGACCTTGGACGGCGCCCCCTCGGGGTGCAGCGTGGCGACCACGGCCCCCTTGGCCCCGGCCTCGGTCTCGCGCGCGGCGCGGGCCAGAAGGCGGGTCCAGGCGACGCCGGGCAGCGCCTTCGTGAGCCAGCCCGCCTTGAGCCGCCGCTCGGGGGCCAGCAGCAGCACGACGTCCTTGCCCTTCAGGGCGGCGGCGACGGTGGGGGCGAAGACCAGCTCGGTCATGGCGTTCTCCGGGGCCCGTCGGCGGCGGGCGAAGGCGGCGAGCGTACCCTCCGGCCTGAGCCCCCCTAGGCAGGCGCGCACCGCGTCCGCCCCCTCCGGCATGACCCGCCCGCCGACCGCCGCCCCCCGCCCGCTGACCCCCGACGCCCTGCGCGCCGCGCTGGCCCTGCCGGCCTTCGACGGCGCCGCGGGCCAGCGCCCGCTCACGCCCGTGTTCCGCGGCGTGCCGCCCCCCGACGCGCCCGCCCAGCCGGCGCGCGACGGCGCCGCGCTGCTCTACGCCTTCCCCACGTCCGCGGGCGTGCGCTTCCCCCTGACGCTGCGCCGCGACGACCTGCCCGAGCACCGGGGGCAGGTCTCCCTGCCGGGGGGGCGTCCCGCGCCTGGAGAGCCCCTCTGGGAGGCGGCGCTGCGCGAGGCGCGCGAGGAGGTCGGGCTCGACGTGCCCGGGGCCGAGCGCTTGGGCGTGCTCGCGCCCGTCTACATCCCGGTGAGCCACACCCGCCTGTTCGTGCACGTGGCGCTGGGCCCCGACCCGGGCTCGCTGTGCGCCGCGCCGGGCGAGGTGGCGCGGCTGGTGCTGGCCCGCCTGGACGACCTCGTGGAGCCGGCCGCCCGGCGCACCAGCCTGCGCACGATCCGTGGCGCGAGCGTGCCGGTGCCCTGCTTCCTGCTGGAGGGGCTCGAGGTCTGGGGCGCCACGGCGATGGCGCTGTCCGAGCTCGCCGAGCGCCTGCGCGCGGTCTGCGGCTGAGCCGCGCGTCCCCTCAGCGCCCCTCGAGGCGGTCGAGCCGCTCCTCGAGGGTCAGCACCCGCTGCTCGAGCGTCTCCACCAGATCGCGCAGGCGCTCCAGGGCGCCGTCGGCGGGCGCCGACGGCGGGGGCGGCGCCGCGGGGCGGCCCGGCGCGGGCGCGACCGTTGCGCCCACGGGGGCGGGCGCCGGGGCGGCCGCCGGCGCGGCCGTGGGCCCGAGGAGATGCGTCCAGCGCGCGTAGCGCTCGCCCGGGCGCCGCTCGAGCAGGCGCACGTAGGGCACGGGGCGCGCGCCCAGCTCGCGCAGGCGCCGCTCCACGTCCTCCGGCGAGCCCACCGGAGCCATGCGCTCGCTGCGGGTCTTCAGCTCCTGCGGCGTCTGCGGGCCGCGTACGAGCAGCTCCGTCAGGATCGCCAGCTCGGCCTTGCCCACGCCCAGCTGCCGGTCGGCCAGGTGGGCGTAGCGCCGCGTGCGCCCGCCCTCCTTCTCCCACTCCTGCACCCACGACTTGAGCAGCAGGCTGCGCACCGCGCCCTCGACCTCGTAGTCCTGCACCTCCAGGTGCGGGTCGCGGTTGCTCTTCTGGTTGCAGCCCAGCACGATCGAGTTGATCGTCAGCGGGTACGACTCGGGGACGGTGGCCTCCTTCTCGATCAGCACCCCGATCACGCGCTGTTCGAGCGGATCCAGATCCAACGGCATGGCGCGGGCCTCCGGCGGGCCTCCATCCCTACCACGCCGCCTCGACCCCGCGCACGGGGAGCCAGAGGCGGGTGCCGTGCGCGCGCGCGAGCGCGGCCGCCTCGCGCCCGAAGGCGGGCCAGCGCAGCGTGCGGATCGGCCGCGGCGGCTCCGAGAGGGGGCGGAAGAAGTCGTCGTGGTGCGAAGGCACCAGCACGCGGGGCCGGAGCCGCTCGCCCAGGCGCTCGAGGTAGCGCGGCGTGCCCGCGCGCGCCGCCAGGCAGGCCACCAGCACGTCGGCCGGCGCCTGGCGCGCGAGCGCGTGGTCGTCGATGCCCGCGCTGCCCTGCACGTGGATCGCCCGCCCGGCCACCTCGACCCGCCAGGCGAAGACCTCGCCCCGCGGGTAGCGGAACGGCGTGGCGGGCAGGCCCCGCTCGGGCAGCTCGAGGCGGTCCACCAGCCCCACCAGCGGCACCCGCCCGTGCGCCGAGCGCAGCGCCTCCACGGTGAAGGGCCCCACGTCCACGCGCAGGCCGTCCTCGACCCGGTGGAGCCGCGCGGCGGGCAGGCCCAGGCGGCGAGCCAGCTCGACGGTCGTACGGCTGCCGTGCAGCGTGGCCCGCGGCGAGGCCGCCGCCAGGGGCGCGAGGTCGAGCGCGTGGTCGTAGTGGGTGTGGCCCACGAAGACCGCGTCCAGCCGCGGCAGGTGGGCGGCCACGGCGCCGGCGTCGGGAGCCGGCCGGCGGAAGAGCGTGGCCCACAGACCGGGCCGGGAGACGAAGGGGTCGAAGGCGATGCGCACGCCCTCGCGCTCGAGCACGAGCCCGGCCACGCCCGTCCAGGTCGCGCTCAGGCCCAGGGCCTCTGCGCCCGCCAGCGGGAAGGGCTCGGCGACCGCGGGGAAGATCGGCCCCCAGGCGACCTGCGCCGACGCCGGGCCCGCCGCGCAGACGACGCACATGGCGCGGCGCCCACGGCGGCTCAGGCGCCCACGGACGGCGGGCGCGAGGGCACGACCACCGCGGCCGGCAGGGGGGGCAGGGGCGCCGGCTCGGCGGGGGCCGGCGGAGCGTCGAAGGCCCGGGCCCCCGACTCGTCCAACAGCAGGGCCTCGAGCAGGTAGGCCTCGGCCGTGCGCTTGGGGCCGGGGGCGCCCATCGAGGCGCGGTACTGCGCCTTCGAGCGCCGCCGCCGGTAGGAGGTGTAGAGCGCCTTGGGATCGCCCAGGAGGGGGCGCAGCTGCCCCCGGTCGAACCCGAGGAAGCGCTCCACCTGGTCGGGGCCGACGACGGACTTGCCCTCCTCGCTCATGCGCAGCCGCACGCGCTCGAGGCTCTCGTACGGCAGGTCGAAGAGGAACTCCTCGTAGGCCTGGATCTGCTCGCTCCGGCCGGCGTGGCGCGTGAACCACTCGACGAAGGCCGGGTCGCAGTCGGCGAACAGCAGCCCGAACATCTCCGAGGCGCCCATCATCGTGCCGAACACCCGCGGGGCGCGGGTGCGCGCGGCCCAGGCCGAGCGCAGCAGGGGGCAGAAGCGGTCGGTGGCGAAGCGCACGCGGCCCTCCCACAGGGCCACCAGGTTCTGCGCGGCCAGCGTCTTGACCTGGAGCGTGGTCAGGCGGCTGGTGACGAAGGCGGTGTAGAGCTCCTCGGCCAGGCGCGTGTAGACGGCCTCCTCGATGGCCGCCGCGATCTCGGCGAGCAGCGGCCCGCGGTCGTCCACGTGGCGGCAGGCGTCCACGCAGTAGGCCAGCGAGGTGAAGAAGTTCACCTTGGCGATGGCG
>CAZPOZ010000102.1:0-8668 GCA_964588235.1 uncultured Planctomycetales bacterium | reverse complement strand
TTCGCGCCCTACGCCGAGCGCCTGCGGGCGCTGCTCGGGCGCGAGGCCTGGACCCTGGAGGGCTGGTCCGCCGCCGAGGGCGGCATGCTGGCCGTGCAGGACCGGCCCGACGACCCGGGGCTGGTGCCGCTGGTCGACCTGGGCGTGTTCTTCGAGCTGGTGCCGCTCGAGGAGCTCCGCAAGGCGCACCCCGTGCGGCTGCCCCTGTGCGCGGCCGAGCCCGGGACCGACTACGCGGTGGCGCTCACCACGAACGCGGGCCTGTACGCCTACCTGCTCGGCGACGTGGTGCGGTTCGACTCCGTGCGGCCCTACCGGCTGCGCTTCGCCGGCCGCGTGGCGCACACGCTCAACGCCTTCGGCGAGCACCTCAGCGCAGGCGAGCTCGAGCACGCCGTGCTGGAGGCCGGCCTCCGGACGGGCGCGCGCGTGCGCGAGTACGCCGTCAGCGCGCGCTTCCCGGACGACGGCTGCCCGACCGGCGGGCACGTCTGGTACGTGGAGTTCGAGGGGCCGGCCCCGGCGGGGCCGGCGTTCGCCGCGGCGCTGGACGGCACGCTCCGGGCCGGCAGCGCCGACTACGACGCGCACCGCATCCGGCGTTTCGGCCTCGCTCCGCCCGAGGTCGTGGCCGTGCCGCCCGGGACCTTCCTGCACTGGATGGCGGGCCGGCGACGGGTGGGCGGCCAGGCCAAGGTGCCCCGCGTCCTGCGCGCCGAGCAGGCCCAGGGGCTCGCGTCGGCGGCCAGCGCCCTGGCCGGCAGGGCGCCCGGCCCGGCCGCGGTGGCGCCTCCCGCTCCGTGACGGCCCGCCTCAGCGCCGCGCGGGGGCGAGCGCCTCCCACAGCGCGGCGTGCTCCGGGTCGTCGGGGCCCAGGAGCCCGGCGCGCAGGAGGAAGCCCAGCACGCAGGGGGCGACGTTGGGTTTCCACCCGTCCCCCGCCCGCAGCCGCCCGAGCACCTCGGACACGCTCCACAGGCCGAACGACTCGACCTCGCCGTCCAGGGCCCGGGGCTCGAAGTCCCCCGGCAGCTCGAGGTCGTAGACGAACAGCGTGTCGTCGCGCAGGCCCCCGGGGACGTCGAGCCGGTAGCGGAAGGGCCAGCCCGCGACGGCGCGGCGCGCGAGGTGCTCCGGCAGGCCAGCCTCCTCCTCAGCCTCCTTGACCAGGTTCTCCTCGAGCGTGAGCCCGGCCGGCTGGCCGCCCGCGACCAGGTGGTCGAGCAGCCCGGGGTGGCTGGCCTTGGCGCGGCTGCGCCGGGCCACCCACAGCAGCGGGCCGCCGGGCGCCCGCACCCAGGCGTTCACGTGCACGCCGAAGGCCCGCACGCCGAGCAGCGGGGCGGCCGCGCGCTCGAGGCGGAAGGCCTCGCGCGCCCCGTGCTCCGGCACGACCGCGTAGAGCTCCCCTCGCCAGCCGGGCAGCTGCCCCGCCTCCCGCAGCGCCCCGAGCGTGCCCGCGACGGCCGCGCTGCGCTCCTTTGCGTCCCCGAGGCCCGCGGCGAGCGTCAGCGCCGACCCGCTCCGCGCGAACGCGCCCCCCGCGTCGAGCAGCCGCCGGGCCGTCTCCGGCGTCACCCAGCCCAACCGCTGGCCGTCCACGACGAACGGCAGCCGCTCCCCCAGGACGTGCTGCCGGCAGGCCCGGACGCACGCGAGCAGGCTCACCACGGCTCCAGCAGGGCGAGCGAGGAGAGGCCGATCAGCGTCTCGGAGGCGACGTAGATGTACCCGCTCAGCGCCTTGTCCACGGCGGCGGGGCCCTGGTCCACCACCAGCAGCCCCAGCGCGCGGCGCACGGCCACGACGTCGGCGCGCGCCGCCGCCACGCGGCGGTCGCGCAGCAGCCAGCGCGCGGCGAGGTCGATCGCCCAGGGATGGGAGAGGAAGTTGATGCCCTCGCTCTGGCTCGTGGTCGCGCCCAGGTGCGAGGTGAACTCCACCTTGAACTCGCCCATGTCGTAGTCGTCGGCAGCCTGGGCCTGGGCCCGCTCGGTGAGGGCCTGGGGGACCGCCGCCACCAGCGCGTCGGGCAGGGCGAGCCCGGCCTCGGCCTCGGCGCGCAGGAGGGTGGCCAGGGCCTGCATCGTCAGCCCCGTGCTGACCTTGTCGCCGGGCTCGGCCGTGCGGCGCCAGCCGGGGGGACGCGCGTCGCCCGCGTACCCCCGGACCAGGAACGTCCCGGTCTCCTCGATGAGGCGCTCCACGAGCCCGGGCTCTCCTGCCCAGGGCTCGCCCGAGGCGCGCACCTCGAGCAGCGCCAGCAGGGCCAGCGTGGTGCTGTAGGGGCTGTGCCGCCGCGGGTTCGTCTGCTCCGGGAAGATGTTCCAGCCGCCCCCGGGAGCGGGGCGGAAGATCCCGGCGGCGCGCGTGGCGCGCTCCAGCGCGGCTCGCAGGGGCCCGCGCTCCCCGCCCCCGGCGAAGCCGGGCCGGCGCAGCGCCGCGGCCAGCGCGGCCACGCTCCACAGGGTCGGCTCGGCCTCGGTGTAGGCCGAGTCGGCGTGCGGCCTCCAGCCCCAGAGGCGGCCCCCGGCCTCCACGAGCCCTTCCGGCCCGGCCAGCACCTCGAGGCAGCGGCGCAGGGCCGCCTCGCCCCCTTCGGGCAGGGGCCCCGGCGCGATCGAGAGCGCGTAGGCCGCCTGCGCCAGGCTCCAGGCGTCGGGCTGGCGCGCCGCGCGCGCGCGCTCGGCCAGGTCGTCGGCGCCGGCCCCCTGCGGCTCGAAGTCGGTGAAGAACCAGCCGCCCGGCGCGCGTGCGGCCAACAGCCCACCGGCCAGCCGCGCGCGCTGCGTCTGCGCCGTCCGGCGCACCTCGTCGGCCGCGCGCACGGGCCGGAACACGCACAGGCCCCGGGCGTCCAGCCAGCGTCGCAGCCCGTCCCCGCCCGGCAGCCCCAGCCCGGCGTCGGCCAGCAGGACGTAGCCCAGCGGCAGGGCGAGCAGCGCCAGGACGGCCGCGACGGGCCCGAGCAGCCGCGTGAGGGAGAACGGCCGGTCCACCCACACGACCGTCGAGCCCAGCCCCTTCAGGCGCACGCGCGCGCGCTTGAACCGCGCGCCCAGCTCGGCGTCGGCGGCGCTCATCGCCGCGAACACGCCCGCGTCCAGCGCCAGCCCCTCGGGGCGCGCCACGCCCTGGAGGCGGCTGGCCAGGTTGAGCGCCGAGCCGTAGTAGTCGTCGGCGCGGTGAACCTCGCCGAAGGCCACGCCCACGCCGACGCGGCCGGGCAGCGTGCGGCCGGCCTCGCGCTCGCGCGTGGCGAAGGCCGCGAAGGCCGTCCGCGCGCGCTGCGCGCCCTCGACCACGCCGCGCACGAGGGCCGCCTCGGGCTCCCCCTCGCACTCCCACAGCAGGAGATGCCCGTCGCCGAGGTTCTTCACGAAGGTCGGCGGGTGCGCCGAGAACAGATCGAGGATCACGCGGTGCGCAGCGCTGGCGAACGCGCCCAGGTCGGCCGTGGCCAGCCGCCGGCTGGCGGCCGTGAAGCCGCGGATGTCGTAGATCAGGGCCAGCGCGCGCAGCTCGGACATGGCGCGCTCACCGACGGCGCCGCGCCGCGGGCGGAGGCAGCGACCGGGCGCTCCCGGTCACTTGCTCTCGACGAGCTTCTTGAGCGCCTGCTCCACGCACCACCAGTCGTAGGGGCTCTGGTGGGTGATGCGGCACCACCTCAGCTTCCCCTCCGGGTCGAGCAGCACCTTGGCGCCCATGCCGCTCAGGCCCAGGCCGCCCACGGCCTCCTTCGTGAAGAGCAGCACCTGGGACCCGCCGCTCTCCTTGCCCACCACCTGCTTGAGGAGCTCGGCCTCCTTCTCGGGGGCCAGGCCCTCCTCCTCCTTGCGGGTGAAGGGGTTGTACTGCATGTACGACATGACCGCGAGCACGTCCACGGCCTCCTGCCACCCGCGACGCAGGCCGGAGTAGTCGCGCAGGTTGCGCTCCAGCGACTGCATCATGACCGGCGTGTAGAAGAGCAGCGTCCACTTCGGCCCCCAGGCCGCCGGCTTCTCGCCGTCGGTGAGCAGCACGGCGTCGGCGGGCGCCGGCGCAGCCGTGCCGATCTTGCCCAGGAACGCCTTCAGGTCGCCGATCACGTCCTTCACGCCCGCCTTCTGCATCGTCTCCAGGGCCTTGTCGCACACGGCCATGGCCTTGGCGACGTCGCCGGCGAGCATGTGCAGGTCCACGAGATCCACCACCGAGGGGCTCCACAGCCCGGCGACGCTCTGGGTGAACAGCTCGATCGCCCGGGCCTCCTGCCCGCCCTGACGGCAGATGCGGCCCAGCGTGCCCTGGAAGCCCGGCACGTTCTTCGAGCCGGGGTAGGCCTTGAGCAGGTTCTCGCCGGCGGCGATGGCCTGGGGCCAGTCCTCCGCCTTGGCGTGGACGTCCATGATCGCGGCCAGCGCGCCCTCGCGGTTCTTGTCGTCGGCGCCCTCCACCTTCAGGTAGCCCTCGAAGCAGGCCACCGCCTTGGCCCGGTCGCCGGCCTTCTCCCACATGCGACCGAGCCAGTAGAGGTCCTTGTCCTTCGCGCCCTTGCCCTCCCAGAACTCGGCGCGCTGGCGCGCGTAGGCCGAGGAGCCGTTCTTCTTCACGTTCTTGAGCCAGTCCTGGGAGATCTTCTCGTTGTTCTCGGCGCTCGCGCCCCCGGGCTTGCCGCTGGGCTTGGCCGGCTCGTCGTCGTCGCCCTCGGCGGCGAGGGGCGAGGGCGCGTAGGCGAGCGCGAGCACGGACACGAGCGCGAGCAGCAGGCGGGAGAGGCGCATGAGGGTCTCCAGCGTCGGCGGACGGCCCCGCCGCAGGGCTACGGTCTACCGCAGGGGAGGCGGGAGGGACACGGGTTGGCGCCAGAGTACGCTGCGTGCCGTGCGCCTGCCGTCGCCGGCCCTCGTCGTGCTGCCGCTCCTGCTCCTCGCCCCACCGGCCGGCGCGGGCCCGGAGCCGGCGCCGGCCGCGCCGGTGCTCACCGCCCACTACGAGCTGGTCACGGCGGCCCCGCCGGACCAGGCCCGGGAGTGGGGCCGGGTGCTCGAGGCCGCCTGGCCCCTGTTCGAGGCCCACTTCGGCCGCGCCCCCGACCTGCGACCGGGGGAGCGCCTGAAGGTGGTCGTGGCGCGCGACGCGACGGACTGGGCCGCGGCCATCCGCCAGGGAGGCGGGATCCCCCCCGGAGGAGCCTCGGGGGCCGGCGGCTACTACGACCCGGTCTCGCGGGGCGCCTACCTCTACCCGCAGCCCACCGTCTGGTACACGCGTGCGCTCCTGCTGCACGAGGCCGCGCACCAGTTCCACTTCCTGGCCGCGACCTCGAACCGCTCCCCCCCGGCGGGCTGGTACGTGGAGGGGCTGGCCGAGCACCTCTCCCACCACACCTGGGACGGGAGCACGCTGCGCCTGGGCGTGGTCCCGTTGCTCTCCCTGGAGGACCGCCCGGCGCGGGCGCTCGAGGCGCTGGGCGCCCCGGGCTTCCGCCTGGACCCGATCGTCTCCGGCGCGGCCGCGCCGCGCCCGGAGAGCCTGCACCTCGTGCGCTACCTGCTGCAGGGCGAGGGCGGCCGCCACGCCGCGCGCTTCCGGTCCCTGGCCGGGAAGCTGGACCGGGGCGGCAGCAGCGCGGCGCTGTTCGCGCGCGCCTTCGGCCCCGAGGCGCCGTTCCTCGAGGCGTGGAGCGGCTGGCTGCGCACCGTGCAGCAGCCCTGGGTGGGCGTGCACCTGGAGTGGGAGGCGCGGGGCGAGCGGGTGCTCCGGGGCCGCAGCGCCGTGGTGGGCACCTGCCGCGTGCGGGGGCCGGCCCGGCGCGTGCAGACCCTGTGGAGCCCGCCGGCGGGACCCTGGCGCGCGGGCGCGCTGCTGCAGCACGCCGGGGTCGACGACTTCACGGTGGGCCTGGTGGACGGCGCGACGGTGCGCGTGCACCGGCGCCGCGCCGGGCGCTGGGAGGCCCTGCCGGCGAGCCTGCCGCCCGCGCCCGCGCCCGGCGAGCCCTGGCGCCTGACCGCCGAGCGCCGGGGGACGCAGGTGGCGCTGACGGTCAACGGCGTGCGCGTCGGCGCCTACGACCTGCCGGGCGACGCCCTGGGGCTGGCCGTGGACGGCTGCGAGATCGACTTCCGCGAGCTCTCGTGGGAGGGGGGCGGGCGGGGTCCGTAGGCGCTCAGAACGCGTAGCCGAAGTCGCCGTGCTGCGCCAGGCGCGCCTCGTACAGCCCCGGCGGGGGCGGCTCCACCCCCGTGGCGTCGATCCAGCGGTTGAAGAAGTTGAACATCGCGCAGACGGTGGCGGCGTCGAAGAGGGTCTGCTCGTCCCAGCCGGCGGCCTTGGCCGCGTCCACGTCGGCCTGCCCCACCTCGGCCGGGGCGTCGTTCACCTTCGCAAGGTAGCGGAACAGCGCCTTGAAGCGCTCGTCGATGGGCGCCGTCTCGTGGTCGCGGCAGATGGCGTCCACCAGCGACCGGTCCCCGTGCAGATGACCCGCGACCGCGGCGTGGGCCGCCGTTCAGAACAGGCAGTGGTTGCGGGCCGAGGTGAAGGCGGCGATCGTCTCGCGCCAGGCGGGCGAGAGGGCCGAGGGGCCGCGCATGACCTCCTGCACCCAGGCGCACAGGTGGCGCGCGGCGGCAGGGTTGGCGGCGAAGAGGTGCCAGATCTGCGGCACGGGGGTGCCGGCCCGGCGCCCGGCCCGGATGCCGGCCTGGAAGCGCCCCGCGGCGTCGGGCGGGTCGCGCTGCTCGATCTCCTTCAGGTACATGCGTGTCCGGCTCCTCGGGAGGACCGACGCGGCCACCGCGCGCGGCGGGGGCGACGCCCACGGGGGTGTCGACGGGGACTCAACGTAGCGGCGGCGCCCTTCTTCCGTCGTCGACGGCTCCCCGGAGCTGCGACCGGGCGTCCTCGGCCTCCCAGCCGATCTCCAGCGCCCGCCAGGCGTACCAGGCCGCCACGGAACGGCACGGCCGGTAGGGCTCGCCCAGGGCCTCCAGCGCCCGGGGCGTCGGGGGCTCGACCAGGCCCTTCCACAGGCCAACGCCCTTGCGCACGCCCAGGTCGCCCGTGGGCCACACGTCCGGACGCGCCAGCGCGAACATCAGGTGCATCTGCGCGCTCCACGGGCCGATGCCGCGCACCCGCGTGAGCCTCAGCAGCACCTCCGGGTCGGGCAGCCGGGCGAGCCCGGGGGGATCGAGGTCGCCCCGCACGACGTGGGCGGCGAGGTCGCGCAGCGCCGCCACCTTGGCCGCCGACAGGCCGGCGCCCCGGAGCCGCTGCGCGCGCAGGCCCAGCAGCGCGCCGGCCTCGGGCTCCGCGCCCCTGAACAGCGCGCGCACGCGGCCCCAGATGGTCTCTGCCGCCCGGCCGGAGAGCTGCTGGTGGGCGATCGCCCGCCCGAGGCTGGCGAAGGTGGAGGGCTGCCGCGGACGCACGCGGGGCGGCCGGGAGGCCGGGATCAGCCGCCCGAGCGCGGGCTCGATGCGCGCCAGGGAGAGGGCCGCCCCCAGCCAGCGGTCCCGCGGCGGCCCGCCGGCCTGGGCCCGCGCCCAGGCCCCGCGCCAGGCGAGCCAGGCCCGCAGCGCGGCGCGCTCGCCGGGCGCGAGCGGGACCACCACCGCCGGGCCCCGGGCGCGGCGCTCCACGGGGTCGTCGCACCGCTCCAGGCGCCGCCACAGGCTGCGACGCCAGGAGGGCGCCCCCGGCGGGGCCGGCACGATCCGCAGGCGGCGCCCGCTCCAGGGATCCCGGAGGTCGGGGTTGCCACGGGCCACGGCGCGCGCCGCCCGCGGCTACTTGGGCTGGTCGGGCTGCGCCGGCGGCTCCGGCGGCTTGCCGCCCGGGTTCTCGCGGGGCTGCTCGCCCGGCTTCTCGCCGGGCACGCCCTCCCCGGCGGGCTCCTTGGCCTTCGCCGCCGCCTCGGCCTCGCGGGCCTTCAGGTCGGCGAGCTCCTTCTGGGCCGCCTTGAGCGAGCGCTCGAAGGAGGAGGTGGCGATCTTGAGGGGCAGCAGGAAGGTGCCCTGCCCGCCGCCCTCGCCCACGCCCTCCTGGGTGATCATGATCCCGGCCACGGCGCCGTCGGCGGTGTAGAGCGGCTGGGCGGGGCTCGGCGCCTCGCCGTCGAGAACCCACATCGCGCGGGGCTTGCTCACCTGGCCCACGACCGAGGCGGTCTGGCAGATCGGGGCGTAGTCGTAGCCCTGCCCCAGGCGCGTGACGGCGTAGAGCGTGTCGCCCAGCGCCGGCTCGGCGGAACGGGCGAGGTCCAGCGGCGCCACCGCGCGCCCCTCCAGGTCGCGGATCAGCACGTAGGCCAGCTTCAGCTTCGTGTCCACGGCGCCGAGGATGGCGTCGTACTCCTTCTCGTCGCCGGGGAAGATCACGCGGATGCTGGTGACGGCGACCTTGATGTCGGGGTTCGGGTGGTGCACGAAGCCCGAGGGCATCATGATCAGCCCGGCCGGATCCACCAGGCAGCCGCCCACGGTGCGGTTGAAGATCGGCGCGCCGTCCTTCGAGTCGACCGGGTCGACGTAGAAGAAGCCGAGCCGCTCGAACAGGTACCACTCGCCGGCCTTCGCCCCGGCGAGGCTCGGCTCGACCTTCGCCCGCACGACGGTCAGCGCGCCCAGGCGCAGCTCGGCGTCGAGCTCGCCGCCGGGCGCCTCGACGTCGAACA
>CAZPOZ010000101.1:0-8675 GCA_964588235.1 uncultured Planctomycetales bacterium | reverse complement strand
GGCGCCAACGACCCGCGCGTCAAGCAGGCCGAAGCCGACCAGATCGTCCGCGCCCTGACGGCCAAGGGCATCCCCGTGACCTACGCGCTCTACCCCGACGAGGGCCACGGCTTCCAACGCCCGCCCAACCGGCTGTCGTTCAACGCGCTGGTGGAGGCCTTCCTGGCGCCGATCCTGGGCGGGCGTGCCGAGCCCCTGGGCGACGCCCTGCGGGGCTCCTCGCTGCAGGTGCCCACGGGGGCGGAGCGCATCCCCGGCCTCGCGGAGGCGCTGGCCGCGCCCCGCTGAGCGTTCCCCCCCGGCTCAATCGCCGCCGGGCTCGGGCTCGACGGCCTCGTCCAGGGTCAGCGGCGGGCGCGCGTGGAACGGCTCGCGCCGCACGGCGCAGTCCCCGAGGTCGCAGGCGGCGCAGTAGGCGCGCCGGCAGGGGTCGGCGTGGAACGCCAGCTGGCCCTCCAGCGTGAGCTCGGCCACGACCTCGCGGCCCATCTGCTCGGCCAGGTCGTGCGCCCGGTCCACCGGCCAGAACTCGGGCACCACCACGTGCGCCTCCACGTGGTGGAACCGGCCGGCCCGGATCGCCCGCAGGTGGTGCACGCGGATGAGGCCCTGCCCCAGGCGCTTGGTCAGCGCCTCGAGGAGCCGCGCGAGCAGGACCGGATCCTCCTCGTCGAGCAGCGCGCCGGCGGCGTGGCGCACGAGCCTGAGCCCCGTGGCCATCAGCTGCAGCGCCACGAGCACGGCCACGAGCGGGTCGATCCAGGTGAGCTCGGTCAGCCGCACCAGCAGCAGGCCCAGCACCACGCCCGCGCTGGTCCAGAAGTCGGAGAGCACGTGCTGCCCGTCGGCGACGAGGGTGAGCGAACGCGTGCGGCGGCCCGTGCGCACCAGGAACGCGCCGAGCGCGGCGTTGGCCAGGCCGGCGCCGACGACCAGCAGCAGGCCCAGGTCGAGGTTGCGCACCGGCGCGCCGGCCACGAAGCCCTGGACCGCCTCCCAGAGGATCATCGCCGCGGCGCAGGCGATCAACCCGCCCTCGAAGCCGGCGCTGAAGAACTCGATCTTGCCGTGCCCGTAGGGGTGGCTGCGGTCGGCGGGACGCCCCGCGAACACGAGCCCGCCGAGCGCGAACAGGGCCGCCACGACGTTGACGATCGACTCCAGGGCGTCGGACAGCACCGCCGTGGAGCCCGTGAGGCCGTAGGCCCAGGCCTTGACGGCCAGGAGCAGCACCGAGACGGTGAGTGAGACGAGCCCGGCCCGGAGCCGGGTGCGGGCGTCGTCGGCCGGGGACGGTTCCGTCATCGCCGCACTGTAGCCGGCCACGCCAGCCAGCCGAGCGGCACGAGCCCCGTGCGCCGCGCTGGAAACGGGCGCTCCGGCCCGCCGCCGCGCAGGCCGCGGGCGCGTCGTCGTTGGGCCTTCCCCCACGGGCCGCGCCTGCGCCCGTCAGGGAAGGCGTCGCACGCGCACGTCGCTGAAACGCGCCGACCCCCGGTGCAGGCCCACGCCCGCCGGGCGTTGGACGGGCGGGGCTACTTGCCGATCTCGAGCGCGGGGCCGAGGTAGGTCGTGGCCAGCACGCGCTTGTTGGCGACGCGCAGGCCCTGGGCGTCGGCGATGCGGTCCGCGTTGAGCTCGTAGGCCCGCGCCTCGACCACGACGCCCTCCTTGAGCGTCCAGACGACGAGCCCGCGGCCGGTCTCGTCGGCCGTGACCCAGGAGCCGCTGAGCGCCTGCATCTCCGTGGCCCCGGCGGCCGCGGGCCTGAGCAGCGGAGCGGTCTTCGAGGAGCCGAACAGGTAGCCGGCGGCCAGCAGCAGCAGGCCTGAGAGGACGGGAAGCGTGGACGTGCGCATGGGGAGGCTCTCCAGGGTCGGCCGTCCATCGTAGGCCGCGCTGCGGGCGCCGCCGGCGCGCTGGCTCCACGGGGTCGGAGGGCCCGGCGGTCAGCGGGCCTGCACGCGTCGCAGCGCCACCTCGGCGTAGGCGTAGAGCTCGGAGGACTCGGGCCACCGCTCGACGACGTACTTGAGCCGATCGACGTAGGGCAGGCCCCGGCCGCCCATGTCGGCCACCGCGTTGAGCACCGCCAAGCCCACCGGACCGCCCAGGCTGTGCTCCGAGAGCAGCGCGGCCGTGGCCTCGTGGTCGGAGGCCTCGGACAGCCGGCCCATCAGCTCGATCGTGCGCACGACGACCTCCGCGGCGGCGTCTTCGTCGGTGAGCACGCCCTGCAGGATGCCCGCCACGGCCGTGGAGTCGCGGGTGACCGCCCAGCGCGCCTCGGCCAGGGCCAGGACGACCCGCAGGTCCCGCTCCAGCCCGCGGCCGACCTCGGCCTTGATCGCCTCGTGCAACGCGGGCTTGACCTGCGCCACGGCCGGCCCCAGCCGCGTCAGCGTCTCGGCGGCCCGCCTCCGCAGGAGCGGCGCCGGCGCCCGCAGGCTGGTCAGCACGGCCTCGAGGGCGGGCGCGTGCCGCAGGGCCAGCGCGGCGAGCCCGGCGCAGGCGGCCCGGCCGACGCCCTCCTCGGGGTCGGAGAGCAGCCCGACCAGGAGCGGTTGCACCTCCGCCGAGTCCACGGAGCCCAGGGCCAGCGCCGCCGCGGCCCTCACCGCCGGCTCGGGGTCCCGGGCCACTCGCGCCAGCGCCGCCAGGCGCTCGGGCACGGCCGCCTGGGCGACGCCCAGCGCCCCGAGGGCCTCCCGGCGCAGGGCCGGGTCCGCGTGCGCCAGCACGGGGGCCAACGCCGCGAGCGGAAGCCGGACCGGCGGCCGGAGCAGCAGCCGCAGCGCCGCACGCACGACGTCCGCCTCGGCCGAGGCCAGCAGGGCCTGGAGGCCGGGGAGGGCCGGCTCCGGCACCTCGACCCCCGGCGGCCAGGCGGCGGCCGCCGCCGCGCGGACGGCCGGCGCCGGGTCGGAGAGCGCCGACAGCAGGGCCTCGTGCGCCACGGGGTGCTTGGGCCCCAGCGCGCCAAGCAGGGGGACCAGGGCAGCCCGCTCTCCCGCCGTCCACGTCGGCGCGGCCTTGAGCAGCGCCGGGAGAGCCGGCACGACCAGCTCGGGCCGGGCCTCGAGCGCGCGCGCAGCCAGGGGACGAAGGCTGGCGTCGCGGCCGCGCAGCCAGGTGAGCGCGCTCGGCGCCGCCAGCGCAGGGGCCTGACGGACCCAGGCGGAGAGCGCCCGCCCCCGTGTGGCCGCCGGGGCCTTCGCGTCGGCCACCACGCGTCCCAGGTCGGCCCGGCCGGGCGCGGGCAGCGTCCGGAAGTCGCGCGCGCACAGGACCAGCACGGCCAGCGCCGAGGTGTAGGCGTCGCCTCCGAGCCAGCCCCAGCGGTCGGTGGCCGTCAGCGTCCCCGCCTCGAGCGCCGCGCGCAGCGCGCCGACCACCGCCGGCTCGAACGCCTTGGCCTGAGGCTCCTTCGGCAGCGCCCCGTGGGCAAGTCCCGTGAACCACCAACAGAGGAGGTCGAGCTGGCGGCCCGCCGGCGGCCAGGTCGGAAGGTGCTCGGACAGGCGGCGCAGCCCCAGCGCGAGCCGTGGGTCGGTCTTGGGCGTTGCGCCGTCCTGCACGCGCCACAGCACGGCGGCGGCCGTGGACGTGAGGGCCGGCTCCCTGGGCCCGCCTCCTCGGCGCGGCTCGTCGGTGTAGCCCGGATGCGCCAGCCCTCGGGCGAAGTAGCCCACCTCGCCCGTGACGGGGTCCGTCATCTTGTCGCACCAAGCCCGGATCCCGTCGAAGGCCTCCTCGTCCAGCGCGAACGGCCGATCGTAGCCCGCGGCCGCCGCCTGCGCATTGGCCGCTCGCGCGGCGATCAGGGGCAGGTACATCACGCTGGTGACGAAGGAGTCGTTGTCGCCAGGCCGGACGCCGTAGCGCCAGCCGAAGTAGGGATTGCGCGCCCGGGCGATCCAGTCGAGCCCGGCCTGCGCGGCCTGGCGCAAGGCGGCGCCCGGTTGCTCCGCCCAGGCCTCGAGCAGCGCGAGGGTCGCCAACCCGTGACCGGCCTCGCACCCCTGACCCTGGGGCCCCACGTGGCCGTCGGGTCCCTGGGCCGCGCGCAGCGCCTGGATCGCGCGCCGGCAGGCCGAGCCGAGCGCCCCCGGCGAGGCCGCGCCATGTCCGGCAGACTGGAGCGCGAGCAGGCCGAGCGCCGTGAGCCCGATCTCGTAGGCCTCGAAGCGCACGTCCAGCATCGGCCACGTCCCCTCCGGGCGCTGCAGCCGCAGCAGCGTCGCGAGCGCGCGCGCCACGGGGTCGGAGGCGGACGCCGGCCCGGCACCAGCCGCCGCGCGTTCGGGCCGGAGGCCGAAGGGCAGCAGCAGCGCGTCCACGGTCTTGGGGAGCGTGGCGCCGGCCGCGCCCGTCGTGGCCTGCAACCACGCGCGCCAAGCCGTGGGGTCGGCACCGTGCCGCTGCTTCGTCCGGCGCTCGAGCAGCAGGCGCGCATGGCCGGCCACGCAGGGCTGGGGATCGGCGAGGGCCTCGACCAGGTCGGGGAGGGCGCGAGCGGCCTCCGCCGCGTCCAGGGCGTGCAGGCCGGCCGTGCGCACGAGCGCGAACTCGTCCTTCGTGGCGGCGCGGAGCGTCGACGCGATCCGGTCGTCGGGCGCCTCGGCGTCGGAGAGGTCCCCCAGGGCCCGCGCCCGCCGCCACCGGTAGACCACCGAGCCCTCGGCGGGAGCCGCCAGCAGCGCCTCCCGCCCCTCCCCCCCGAGCCACGTCAGGACCACGTCCGCCACGTCCGGGTGCGTTCCCGGTTGCTCCTCGAGGTGCGCCACGCACAGGCGAGCCAGGGAGGCCGGGTCGAGCGTGGCGACCCCGCTCAGGATCAGCCGCGTCCAGAAGGGACCGGCCTGCTCCCCGGCGCTCAACAGCGCCAGGCCCGGGTCACGCCCGCGCGCTTTCACGAGCGCGAGCAGCGACGGGAGCAGCGCCGTGTCCGCCACGGCGGCGGCATAGGCGGCGGCGCTCAGCGAGTCGCCCCCGGCGGTGGGGTTTGGGGCCGACCGACCGGTCAGCGGGACGGTCCACGTCGGGCCGGACGCCTTCGTCAGCGCAAGCGTGCCGCGCACCGTGGCGACGAGGGCGAGTCGGGACAGGCGCCCCGGGGCGGCCTCCTCCGGGACGATGGCAGGAGCACCGCCCTGCAGCCGCAGTTCCAGGAGCGGGCTGTCGAGCCCGGGGCGGTCGTCGTAGACGACGAAGCCGGCGCTCCGAGCCAGGTCGCGCACCACCGCCACGAGCTCGGGCAGGTGCTCCTCCGCGCGTGACGCGACGGACAGCGGCCAGCCTGCCTCCACCCGCAGCCGCAGCGGCACCTCGTGCTCGGGCAGGGCGCGCACGAACTCGCCCAGCGCGCGCAGGTCGGGCTCCTCGGCTCCCGCGCCGCGGCCGAGGAAGAGCAGCAGCGCACCCGCCAGCACCCGCACCCACCGACCACGGCGCTTCATGCGCGGACCTCCACGGCTGGGGAGGGTAGCAAGCCGCGCCGAGAGGCGCCAGCCGGCGGCGGTAGGCTGTCCGCCATGGCGGACGGCGGCATCGGAGTCGAGCGCCTGCGCGCGTTCCTGGGCGGAGCCGCCGACGGCGCGCTCCTCGTGGTCACCGGGGCCGGGATCAGCCTGGCCAGCGGCATCGACACCTTCCGCGGCGCCGACCCCGGGGCGGTCTGGGCCCACGACGTGACCACGCGGGGCACGTTCTCCTGGTTCGAGGCCGACCCGGTCGGATCCTGGAGCTGGTACCTGGCCCGCTTCGACCGCGTGCTGGCCGCCCGCCCGAACCCGGCCCACGCGGCGCTCGCCGACCTCGAGCGGCGCTGCGCCGCCGCCGGACGGCCATTCCTGCTCGTGACGCAGAACGTGGACCCGTTGCACGAGCGCGCGGGCTCCCGGGCGCTGGTGAAGGTGCATGGCAGCGCCGACCGCGCGCGCTGCACGACGCGGGGCTGCCTCCACGCCGCGCCGGCGGGCTCCCTGCCGCGGCCCGCGGAGGCGATCGCGCGCTTCCTCGAGGCCCCGTCCCGCGACACCCTGCCCCGCTGCCCGGCCTGCGGCGGCCTGCTGCGCCAACACGTGCTGTGGTTCGACGAGACCTACGACTCGCATGCCGACTACGACTTCGTCCGCGTGATCGACGCCGCCACGGCGGCCCGGCGCGTGCTGTTCGTGGGCACGTCGTTCTCGGTGGGCGTGACCGACCTCGTCGTGCGCGCCGGGCGGCGACGCGGGGTGCCGATGCTCGCGATCGACCCCGCGGCCGCGCCGCCGCCCCCCGGCGTCGAGCCGCTGCGCGCCCGCGCGGAGGAGGCGCTGCCGGCCGCGCTGGCGCCGCCCGCCCCCGCCTGACCGGCCCCGCCCCCGGGGAACGAAGGCGCCCGCAGCCGCCGGACGGCTGCGGGCGTGGCGACGACCCGAGAGGGGGGCAGGCGCCCCGGGGCGTCACTCGTCGTCGATGGGCAGGCCGCTGGGCACCGCGTCGGGCTCGGCCGCCGAGAGGTCGAGCGCGTCGGCGTCGGTCAGCGCGCGCAGGAAGGCCACGAGGTCGGCCACCTCGCCGGGCGAGAGCCGCACCCCCCCGCGCACCAGGTTGCTGATGGCGGCTTCGCGCGCCTGCTGGCGCGCCGGGTCGCGGTCCACGAGCGGCTGGAGCACGGGCGAGAGCTGGCGGGCGTCGTAGGTCCGCAGGCTGCGCACGGGATCGACGTAGTGGCGCACGGCGTTCTCGAGCGTGGTGTAGGCGCCGTCGTGCATCCAGGGGCCGGTGAGGGCCACGTTGCGCAGGCTGGGCGTGCGGAAGCGGTAGCGGTCGCGGGCGTCGCCGGTCACGCGGGCGCGGCCCGTGTCCTCGCCGGGGAAGTCCTTGCCGGGCCCCACCTGGGGCACGCCGATCGCGTGGAAGCGGCCGTCGGTGAGCGCCGGCCCCTCGTGGCAGCGGGCGCAGTCGGCCCGGCCGTAGAACAGGATGCCGCCGCGCTTCTCGGCGTCGCTCAGCGCGCCGGCCTCGCCGCCGAGCCAGCGGTCGAAGGCCGCGCCGCCCGTGTCGAAGGCCGCGCTCTGGAAGGCCGCCAGCGCGCGCGCCGCGTGGCCGAACGTGTAGCCGCTCACCGTCCCGATCTGCGGGAAGGCCTGGGCGAACAGCGCCCGGTAGCCGGCGATGCCCGACGCCGGGTCGCCGTCCGTGCCCACGAGCCGTCGCATGAGCAGGTCCCAGATCTCGAGGTTCGTCGCGGCGTCGGCGAGCTCGTTCTCGCCGGGCTGGCCCCGCATCTCGTCGCGCGCCGTGACGGGGAACAGCGCCTGGGCCGCGAGCGCCGAGCTCAGGGGCGCCGCGACCGCCGCGGCCGACGGCGCGGGGCCGTTGAGCGCAGGCTCCGGCGTGAGCAGCGTGCCGTCCGGCCGCCGCTCGATGCGCCCGTCCCAGAACAGCACCGGGTTGCGGGCGAGGTGGAACACGGGCGGCGCGTTGCGCGGGATCAGCAGCCCCTGGCCCAGGGTCCGGTCGGCGCCCTTTCCCTGGCCGCCGGTGCCGATCGACACGGAGAGGCCGTCGCCGGTGGCGAAGTCCACGTCGTGGCAGGTGTAGCAGGAGATGTCGCGGTTGCCCGAGAGGACGCGGTCGAAGAACAGCGCCTGGCCCAGGGCCACGAGCTCGGGCGGTTCGGGCGGCTCCGGCGCCAGCGGCGTGACGCGCGCCTCCCCGGTCAGGCGGCGCAGGGTGGCCTCCAGGGCCGGGTCGGCGGGCGCGGGACCGGGGGGCGCCGGGGGCGCTGCGGCGTCGGTGCCGCTCCCGCCGTCGGTGGCGGCTTCGGCGGCCGCGCCGCCGCCGCCGCAGGCGGCCAGCAGCAGGCACAGGGGGCTCAGGAGCAGGAAGGCGAGGGTGCGCAGCATGGGAGGTCCTCCGCGGGGCGACACGAGAGGGATACCCCGTGGATCTTGCGCGTTCCTGAAGCCCGTCGCGCCGCTCACGCGCAGCGGGGAGCCACGCGGGACACGACCCGCCCCCTCCCGGCGTTCGGCCGCACGAACGCGTGGCGTAGCCTGCTCCCCCGGAGGCCCCGCATGCTCAACGGCACCCCCACCCTGGACGTCCCCCGCAACGAGCCGGTCCGCGGCTACGGCCCCGGCTCGCCGGAGAAGGCCGCCCTGAAGCGGCGGCTGGCCGAGATGGCCGCGGAGACGATCGAGATCCCCCTGATCGTGGGCGGCAAGGAGGTGCGCACGGGCAGGCTCGGCGAGCACCGCTGCCCGCACGACCACTCCAAGGTCCTGGCGCGCTTCCACATGGCCACGCCGGAGGTGGTCGAGCAGGCGGTGGCGGCCAGCCAGGAGGCCTGGAGGGCCTGGTCGGAGCTGCCGGTGGAGAACCGCCTGGCCGTGTTCCTGCGCGCCGCCGAGCTGCTGGCGGGCCCGTGGCGCGACACCCTCAACGCCGCCACGATGCTGGGGCAGTCGAAGACCTGCCACCAGGCCGAGTTCGACTCGGCCTGCGAGCTGAGCGACTTCTACCGCTTCAACCCGTGGTACGCGCTGACGAAGATCCACCCCGAGCAGCCGCAGAGCCCCGCCGGGCAGTGGAACCGGCTCGAGTTCCGCCCGCTGGAGGGGTTCGTCTTCGCGGTCACGCCCTTCAACTTCACCTCGATCGCGGGCAACCTGCCCACGGCC
>CAZPOZ010000100.1:0-8682 GCA_964588235.1 uncultured Planctomycetales bacterium | reverse complement strand
TACCCCCACGTCGTGGCGGCCGCCCTCGCGGCCGCGAAGGGGGTCTGAGCATGGCGCGCCGCGTCACGATACAAGCCGGGATGCAGGGGCTCGAACGCGAGCTGAGCGTGGAGATCCACGACGACGACGTGACGCCCTGGGGGCGCGACGCGGCGCTGCGGCACGTCGGCCAGCCGCATCCGCGCCCGGACGGGGCGGCGAAGGCGACGGGGTCGGCGCGCTACGCCTCGGACGTCGCGCGACCGCGCATGGCCCACGCCGGCTCGGCCCTCTCGCCGCACGCGCACGCCCGGCTCGTGTCCCTGGACTTGGCGGCGGCCCGGGCCGTTCCGGGCGTGCTCTCCGTGCAGGCCCGCGAGCCCGGCTTCGAGGTGCGCCACGCCGGGCAGTCGGTGGCCGTCGTCTGCGCCGAGACCCCGCGCGCCCTTCAGGACGGGCTGCGCGCGCTGCGCCCGGCCTTCGAGCCCCTGCCGTCCGTCGTGACCGTCGAGGACGCCTCCGCGCCCGGGGCGCCCCAGGTGGCGCCCGACGGGCCGAACGTGGTGCGCGACCAGCGCCGCGGCCGCGAGGGCGACGGCGAGGCGGCCCGCAAGGCCTTCGACGAGGCGCCCGTCCGGGTGGAGGCCGAGTTCCGCACCGCCATCCAGACCCACTCCGCCCTCGAGCCCCACGGCTCGGTCAGCGACCCGACCACCGACGGGGGGCCCACCGTCTGGGCCAGCACGCAGGCCACCGGCGCCTACCAGGGCCTGGCCGGCTCGCTGGGGCCGGGCGGGCGCGTGATCACCGAGCACATGGGCGGCGGCTTCGGGGCCAAGTTCGGCCCGCAGCCCGGCGAGCAGGCCGCGGCGGGCCTGGCGCGCACGCTCGCGAGGCCGGTGCGCTACGTCCAGACCCGGCGGGAGGAGCACCTGATCGGCGGCAACCGCCCCGACTCCGTGCAGCGCGTGCGCCTGGGGGGCACGCGCGACGGCGAGGTCAAGGCCTACCTCGTCGAGTCGTTCGGCACGGCGGGCAACGGCCCCGGTGGCGCGGGCGTGAGCAACCCCATGATCTACCGCCTGGGCGCCACCGACTCGTCGCAGGCCACGGTGCGCACCCACACGGAGCGCGGCGCCGCCTTCCGCGCCCCCGGGCACCCGCAGGGAGCCTTCGCCCTCGAGGGCATGCTCGACCTGTACGCCGCCACCTTGCGCATGGACCCTCTGGAGCTGCGCCGCCGCAACGACCGCCACCCCCTGCGCGCGCTGCAGTGGACCCTGGGCGCGGAACGCATCGGCTGGGCGCGCAACCGCCGCCGCACCCCCGGGAGCGACCCGGGCCCCGTCAAGCGCGGCGTGGGCTGCGCGGCGGCGCGCTGGGGGCACACGGGCCGGGGCGACTGGAAGATCGACCTGGTCGTCGGCCGCGACGGGACGGCCACGGTGCAGAGCGCGGTGCAGGACATCGGCACGGGCACGAAGAGCGAGCTGCAGCTGATCGTGGCCGAGGAGCTGGGCTGCACGCCCGACGCGGTGCGCGTGACGATCGGCGACACCCGCTTCCCGCCCGGCCCGGGCAGCGGCGGCAGCACGACCGCGCCCTCGGTGGGCCCCGCCGCCCGGGAGGCCGCGGCCCGGGCGCGCGAGCAGCTCGAGGCCCTGCTCGCCGTCGAGTGGTCCACCGAGCCCTCGAAGGTGCGCCCGGAGGGCGGCCTGTTCCGCGGCCCCGGCGGGCGCAAGGCGACCTTCGCGGAGGCCTGCGGCCTGATCGGCGAGCAGGGGCTGCGCGCCCAGGGGCAGCGCCGGCCCAACTTCGCCACCGCCGAGGGCCTGGGCGAGGTGGCCGGGTGCCAGTTCGCGCAGGTGGCCGTGGACGTCGAGACCGGCGTCGTGCGCGTGGAGAAGGTCGTGGCCGTGCACGACTGCGGCCGCGTGATCAACCCGCTCACCGCGCGCAGCCAGGTCAACGGCGGCGTGATCCAGGGCGTGTCCTTCGCGCTCTTCGAGGAGCGGCAGCTCGACCGCGCGCAGGGCGACATGGTCAACCCCACCTTCGACACGTACCGCATCGCGGGCATCCAGGACTGCCCCGAGATCGACGTGGTGCTCACCTCGGTGGTCGTGGGCCAGAACAACGTGGGCCTGTCGGGGCTGGGCGAGCCGGCCACGGTGCCCACGGCGGCTGCCGTCGCCGGCGCCGTGTTCAACGCCCTGGGCGTCCAGGTGCGCGAGCTGCCGATGACCCCGGCGCGGGTCCTGGCCGCGTTGGCCCGGAGGCCCGCATGAAGCCCTTCGCCCTGGTGCGGGCCCGCGATGCCGCCGACGCCGCCGCCGCCCTGGCGGCGGGGGGCGCGGTGCTCAAGGCGGGCGGGACGGATCTGCTCGACCGGCTCAAGGGCGGGCTGGACGCCCCCGAGCGCGTGGCCACGCTGGCCTTCGCCACCGGCGCGACGGAGGTCGTGGCCTTGCCCGACGGCGGCACGCGCCTGGGGGCTCGCGCGACGCTGCAGGCCCTGGCCGAGTCGGCCCTGGTGGCCGAGCGTCATCCGGCCCTGGGCCGGGCGGCCGCGTCCGCGGCCAGCCCCCAGGTCCGTCGTCGCGCCACGCTGGGAGGCAACCTGGCCCAGCACACGCGCTGCGGCTACTACCGCCTCTCCACCTTCCCCTGCGTGAAGCGCGGCGCCGAGGCCTGCCCGGTCCGTGCGCCCACCGGCGTGCAGGAGAACGCGGGCCTGTTCGGCAACGACCTGTGCGCTTCGGCCCATCCCTCGAGCCTGGCCCCCGTGCTCGGCGCCCTGGACGCCGTCGTGGAGGTCCTGGGGCCGCGGGGAGCGCGCGCCGTGCCCTTCGAGGCCCTGTGGGCCGCCCCCGCCCGCGGGCGCGCCAGCGACCTGGCCCTGGCCGCCGACGAGCTGATCGTGGCCGTGCTCCTGCCCGCGCCGACGGGGGGGAGCGCCGGCTACGAGGAGGTGCGCACGAAGGCCGCGTTCGACTGGGCCCTGGCGTCGGCGGCCGTGGGGCTGACCACGGAGGGCGGCCGCGTGAAGTCGGCCCGGGTCTGGCTGGGCTCCGTGGCGCCCGTGCCCTGGCGCGCGCGCGCGTCCGAGGCTCTGCTGACCGGCGCGGCCGCGGTGACCGAGGCCCTGGCCGAGAAGGCCGGCGAGGCCGCGGTCCAGGGCGCCACGCCCCTGGTGGGCAACGCCTACAAGCTGCAGCTGGTGCGCACCGTCGTGCGGCGGGCCGTGCTCGGCGCGGCCGGGAGGCGCGGATGACGGGCCCGGCCACGCCTCCCTCCGGCCCGGGCCGACCCGGCTACCCCGAGCGCGTGCGGGCGGCGCTGCGCGTGCGCTGCGTCCACCTCAAGACGAAGGAGTCCTTCCTCGGGCTGCCCGGCCCCGACACCCCGGAAGGGCGCTACGACACGACGATCTGGTGGTGCGCGGCCACCTGCGCCGTGTTCGGCCCCGATGGCGGCACGGCGGCGCCCCAGGGCTGCGAGCGGCCCGGCCGCGCCTGCTACCTCCCGCCCGTCCGGCCGGGATCGGAGGCGTGAGGCCGTCGGGCCCGGGGTCCGGCGTGGGCCCTGCCCCGCAGCGAGCGCCCGGGACCCCGCCCCGGGCGGCGGCGGCGCTCGCGCTCGCGCTGCTGCTCGCCGGCTGCGGCCGGGCGCGCGCAGGCCCGTCCCCGTCCGCCGCGGGGCCCGCACCGGCCCCGGCGCCCGCGGCGGCCCCGTCCAGAGCCCCTGCCCCGGAGCCCGTGCCCATGCCCGCCGCGACCGTCCCCACCCCGACGCCGCCGGCCGAAGGGCTGGCCACGTTCGGCGGCGGCTGCTTCTGGTGCACGGAAGCCGTCTACCTGCGCATCGAGGGCGTGCTCGGCGTGCGCCCGGGGTACGCGGGCGGCAGCGTGGAGGATCCCACCTACGAGCAGGTCTGCTCGGGGTCCACCGGGCACGCCGAGGTGATCCAGGTGCGCTACGACCCGGCGCGCGTGCCCTACGCGCGGCTGCTCGAGGTCTTCTTCCGCACGCACGACCCGACCACGCCCGATCGGCAGGGGCACGACGTCGGCACGCAGTACCGCTCGATCATCCTCGCGCACGACGACGGACAGCGGCGCGCGGCCGAGGAGGTGCTGCGGCGGCTGACCGAGGCCAAGGCCTACGCCGCGCCGATCGTGACGCAGATCGTGCCGTTCGAGCGCTTCTACCCCGCCGAGGCGTACCACCAGGACTACTTCGCGCGCAACCCCACCCAGGGGTACTGCCGGGCGGTGGTGGCCCCCAAGGTCGCGAAGTTCGAACAGGCCTTCCCCGACCTGCTGCGGCGGCGTTGAGCGGCGGTTGCTCCCCGACCCCCGCGCTCAGCGCACCGCGATCAGCACGGCGGCCGCCTCGATGCGCTTGACGAGGTCTTCGAACGGCAGCAGGCCGGTCTCCGTGGGCGGGAGGCGCTCGGCCAGCCCGGGGACCGACTCCAGCAGGCTCAGGAGCAGCGTGCTCTTGACGGCATAGCCGACGTTCTCGGGGGCCGCGCCGGAGCTGGCGCGCGCGGCGCGCTCGCTGAGCTTGGCCGCCACGACCCCGACGACGTTGCCGCGCTCGTCCACCAAGGGCCCCCCGGAGTTGCCGGGCTGCACCGGGACGCTGATCTGGAAGTGGCGCGGGTCGTCCTGCACGCCCGCGAGCCCGGCGACCTCGCCCTTGGCCAGCTTGGGTGAGAACCCCTGGAGCTCCGGGTTGGGGAAGCCCACGGTCGCGACGGTCGCGCCGAGCCGCACGCTCCGGCTGGGCGCCACCGGCAGGGCGGGGAACGCGCCCTCGATCTTGAGCACCGCCAGGTCGTTGGCCGCGTCGGCGGCCACCAGCTTGGCCGCGTGCCGGCCCGTGCGCGTCACGACCTCGAGCTGCGAGCCGGCCGCGGTCACGTGGTGGTTGGTCACCACGTAGCCGTCGGCGCTCACCAGGAAGCCGGAGCCCGTGCTGCGCGGGGACGGGCGCTCGGCCGTGCCCTCCGGCGCCGGGCCCGGCTCGGCGGCAGGCGGGCACCACTGCTGGAGCTCCTCCCCCAGCAGCGCCAGGCTGCGCAGCGCCGCGGGCGGGAAGCGGAACTCCGTGGTTCCCAGCCGGCCCTCGAGGCTCGTGGAGCGCGTGAGGGCCAGGAAGGTCTCCAGGTCCTGCTGGAACGAGACGAACTCCAGCACGTAGCCCCGCCCGACGCGCCCGTCGTGCTTGCCCTGGGCCTCGAACCGGCGGGCGCCGGGCTCGCTGAGCAGGCGTAGCGGGTGGTAGCGCAGGTACTTCCAGGTCGGGTGCGAGGCCGAGAACAGCCACGCCACGGCGCGCTTGCACGGCGCGCCCCGCGGTCCGGACGGGGAGCGCCCGGGGACGACGGTGAAGATCGCGACCTTGAGCTCGCCGTCGCCCAGGGGCACGTTCACGCGCAGGGTCGTCGTGTCGTCGAAGCGGTCGTACTCGCGCTCCACGGGGAAGGTCGCCGGGGGACGGGCGGCGGGCGGCGGCCGCGCGGCCGGGGGCGTCGGGGGGGGCGCGGCCGGGGGCGGTGAGGCGGGGGCCTCCGGGGTGCTCAAGGCCTGCACGCGCCCCTCGAGGGCCACGGCCGCGGCGGTCCAGCTCGAGAGCAGCTCGTCGCGCGTGCCCGTCTCGAGCACGCTCACGGTCTTGCGCGGCCGCTGGGCCCGCTCCTCGAGCGCGGCCACGCGCCAGTCCAGGTCGAGCAGCCGCTTGGCGATCGACACCTTGGGCGCCGTCCGAGCATCCAGCCGCGCCACGGCGGCCTCGACCTTCCGCAGCAGGGTCTCGACGCGGTCCTGCCAGGGGTCGCCAGCGGCGAGCCTCGCTCCGGCCGTGAGCAGCAGGGCCAGCACCGTGAGCCGCAGCGCGCGAGGCATGCACCGTTCCTTCGGGAGGGGCAGGCTACCCCGCAGGCCCGGACCGCACAACCACGGGAGGCCGCCGCCGAACCGCCGCCGGCCTCCCGGCGCCCGCCGACGCCGTCCGGCGCGCCGTCACAGCTCCCAGCCCAGCACCAGCTGGAACCCGTCCTCCAGGGTCCGCTCCTCGGCCCCGTCGGCCGTCGCGGTCCACTCCACGTACTCGAGGTAGAGGCTCACCTTGCGCAGCAACGCCACGTCCACGCCCACGATCAGGCACGCCTGCTCGCCGCCCGGATCGCGCAGCCAGCCGGCCGACCAGGCGACGTGGGGCGTGAAGGGCCCCAGGCGCAGGGCCGCGGCCAGGGTCAGGTCGGTCACCTGCCGCGTGGGCCCGCCCGTCACGTAGTGCTCGCCGTGCCGCACGCCGTCCACGTGCCACAGCCCGGCCCGCAGGGTCAGCGCCCCGCGCGTCCAGGTCGCGTCGAACGCGGCGCCGCGCAAGGGCTCGTCGTCCAGCCCCTGCCGGCCGTCGATCGTGCCCCACAGGCCGGCGAGGCCGAGCTCCAGCCGCGCGCCGCCCCGGTCCCAGGCGGCCCCGAGCCGCAGCACGCCCGTGGGCCCCTCCGCACGGCGGTCGTCGCTCTCGGCGTCGCCGCCGGCTGCGGCGCCGCCGACGGCGTTCTCGGCCAGCAGCGCCTGGGCCGTCAGCGACAGGGTGAAGGCACCGCGCTCGAGCAGCGCGCGTCGGAACGACAGCCCCCACTCGGTGTCCTGGGTGAGGCCGTCGTAGTAGGGGAGCGTGCCCCACCAGGTCCCGTCGTCGGCGAGCCCGAACTCCACCGGCAGCGCGCCGGCCGACAGGCGCCCGCCGAGCACGTCGGCGAACAGGTAGCCCTCCTGCAGCCACAGCCGCCGGTCGTACCAGGGCGCGAACTTCGTCTTCTCGCGCCACTCCACGTCCAGGTGCGCGCCGAAGCGGCGTGCGCTGCCGGGGGCGAAGGGCGCCTCCAGGTGCGCCGTGACCCACCAGGCGTAGGTGCCTTCCCCGCCGTCGGGGTAGCCGTAGGTGGCGCGTCCGTCCTCGCGCCGCACGTTCACCCAGTGCTCGGCGCCCACGGCCAGGCGCAGGGGCAGCCCCTCGCGCCACGCGTCCAGCCGCGCGCAGAGACGGTCCCAGGGGCGCAGGGGCAGCAGCACGGCCTCGGCGTCCGGGGGCTCGGGGGGCTCAGGGCGTTCGACGGCGCCGGGCGGCGTGGCCTCGGCCGCGCAGGCGCGGGGCGCGCCCGGGCCCCGGGCCCAGGCCGCGACGACCACGAGGAGCGCCGCCAACGGGCGGGCGGCGACGGACGGGCTCGGCGGCATGGGCACCTCCGGGGCCCCTGTCTACCGCGGGCCCGGTCCCGGGCGCAGGGGGCGCGAGGGGCTCCCCGGCTCGGGCGCCCGTCTTGACGGCTCCTTGACGCCCCGGTCGCCCGTCTTGAGGCCCTCCTGCGTGGCGTCGGGCCTAGGGTGCAGCCCGCGCGTGCGCCCCCCCGGCCCCGCGCGCCCCGGAGGCTGCCGTGGACCCCGCCCGTCTCGTCGCCGGCCTGCTGGCCCTCGCGCTGCTCGTCTACCTGGGCGTGGCGCTGTTCGCGGCGGAGCGCTTCGAATGACGACCTTCGCCTGGCTCTCCTGCGCGGGCTACGTGGCCCTGCTGCTGCTCCTGGCTCCGGCGCTCGGAGCAGCCATGGCGGCCGTGTTCGAGGGCCGTCGCACCTGGCTCAGCCCGGTGCTCGCGCCCCTCGAGCGGGCCGTCTACCGGCTCTGCGGCACGGGGCCCGAGCGGGAGTCGGGCTGGAAGCCGTACGTCGCGGTGCTGCTGCTGGTCAACGCCCTCGGCCTGGTCGCGGTCTACGCGCTGCAACGCGCGCAGGCCGCGCTGCCGTTCAACCCGGAGGGGCTCGCCGCGCCCCGGCCCGACTCGGCGTTGAACACCGCCGTCTCGTTCGTCACGAACACCGACTGGCAGGGCTACGCGGGCGAATCCACGCAGTCGTACCTGACGCAGGCCCTGGGCCTGACCGTCCAGAGCTTCCTCTCGGCCGCCACCGGCATCGCCGCGCTGCTGGCCCTCGTGCGCGGCTTCGCGCGTCGCTCCGCCGCCACCGTCGGCAACCCCGTCGTGGACCTGACGCGGGCCACGCTGTACGTGCTCCTGCCCGCCTCCCTGCTCCTGGCGCTGCTGCTGGTCCCGCAGGGGGTCGTGCAGACGACGGAGCCCTACGTGCGGGCGCGTCCGCTGGGCTCCTCCGAGGAGCAGCGGATCGCCCTGGGACCGGCCGCGAGCCAGGTCGCCATCAAGCAGCTCGGCACGAACGGAGGCGGGTTCTTCAACGCCAACGCCGCGCACCCGTTCGAGAACCCGACGCCGGCGTCCAACCTGCTGCAGTCCCTCGCGATCCTGCTGATCCCGGCGGGGCTGTGCTTCACCTTCGGCCGGATGGTCGGCGACCGTCGCCAGGGCCGGGCGCTGTTCGCCGTGATGGCGACGCTGTTCGTGCCCGCGCTGCTCGCTGCGGTGGCCGCCGAGCAGCAGCCCTCCGCGGCCCTGCGCACCGAGGCGGTGGACGCCTCCCCGTCCGCGGCGCAGCCGGGGGGGAACATGGAGGGCAAGGAGGCCCGCTTCGGCCCCGTGGCCAGCGGGCTGTGGGCGGCGGCGACCACCGCGGCCAGCAACGGCTCGGTGAACTCGATGCACGACTCGTTCACGCCGCTGGGCGGGCTCGTGCCGCTCGTGCTGATCCAGCTCGGCGAGGTCGTGTTCGGC
>CAZPOZ010000099.1:0-8744 GCA_964588235.1 uncultured Planctomycetales bacterium | reverse complement strand
GCCGCTCCAGGCCGCGGCGCACGTCCTCCTCGTCGTCCACGACCAGCACGCGCAGCTCGCCCAGCAGGGTCCGCAGGTTCATCGGGGGGCTCCCAGCGCGCGGCCGGCCCGGCCGCCCACCAGGGCGCGACGCGGCAGCTCGACGCGGAACACGGTACGGCCCGGCGCGCTCTCGCGCAGGGTGAGCGCGCCGCCATGGGCCTCGACCAGGCGCCGCGCGATGGGCAATCCCAGCCCGGTCCCGCGGCCCGCGGGCTTCGTGGTGAAGAAGGGCTCGAAGATGCGCTCGCGACGCTCGGCGGGCACGCCCGGCCCGTCGTCCACGACGTCGACCCAGACGCGCCGCCCCTCGGCCTCGGCGCCGGCCTCGAAGGCCACGCGCCCACCGTGCCCTCCCGCGGAGTGGACCGCGTTGAGGGCCAGGTTCACCAGCACCTGTCTCAGCTGCAGTGCATCGGCGCACACGCGCGGGTCGGCCAACGGCGCCTCCCGCACGAGCGTCACGCCGGCCCGTCGCAGCAGCGGGCGCAGGAACAGCGCGACCTCGTCGATCACCTCGTGCAGGTCCACGTCGGCGACGGCGGGCTCGGCGTGCCAGGCCCAGTCGAGCAGCCCCCGGATCGACTTCGTGCAGCCCTCCGTGTTGCGCCGGATGACGCCCGCGTGCTCGCGGAAGGGGGAGTCGGCGGGCAGCTCGGCTTCGAGCATCTGCGCGTACATGGCGATGGCCGAGAGGGGGTTGTTCAGCTCGTGGGCCACGACGGCGGCGACCTCCCCCAGCACCGCCAGCCGCTCCTGGTGGGCCGAGCGCTCGTCCACGGCGACCTGCTCGGTGACGTCACGGGCCACGAGCAGGCGGCCCAGCACCGTGGCCCCCGAGACGATCGCCGAGGCGCCCACCTCGAGGATGCGTCCGTCGAGGTCGATGCGGCAGGCCAGCCGGGGCGCGCGCTCGCGGGCGAGGCAACGGACGCAGTCGCGCAGGGCGCCGGCCTCGAAGACCAGCGGGCAGCGCACGGCGAGGTCGCGGGGCGCGCCGGCCCGGAGCAGCCCGGCGACGGAGCCCGCCGCCTCGTTGCTCAGCGCGACGCGCCCCTCGGCGTCGAGGAACACGAGCGCGTCCTGCATGCTGCGCACGACCGTCTCCAGCCGGTCGTGCTCGCGGACCAGCTCGGCCTGGCGCGCCGCCAGGTCGCCGGCGGCCTGCTCGAGGCGCACGGTGCGCTCGCGCACGGCGTCGGCCATCACGTTGAAGGCCCGGGCCAGGTCGCCGACCTCGTCCTCCGACTCGACCGCGACGCGCGCCGAGGTGTCGCCGGCGGCGATGCGCACGGCCGCGTCCCGCAGGCGCGCCAGCGGTCGCACGAGGAAGCGCAGCGGGAAGAACAGCAGGGCCGCCGTGAGCAGGGCCACGCCTGCGCCGACGGCCAGGAAGCGCGCCTCGAGGCCCGAGACGGGCGCCAGCTCGGCCGTGGGATCGACGTCCACGCTCACGTTCCAGCCGACGGCCGTGAGCGGCCAGGCGTGCGCCAGCCGCCGCCCGGGCGCCGCGCCGGCGCCGGCCGGCGCCGGCCGGGAGCGCCAGCGTTCGCGGCCGGCGTCGGGGGGCTCCAGGTCGAGCACGCCCCCCGAGCGGTCGGCCAGCCGCAGGCGGTCGCCGCGCGGCGGCCCCGCGGCGGCCCAGGCCTCGGTGGTGAGGCGGTCCACGTCCACCCAGGCCACCAGCCGCGCCACGCGCCGCGTGCGCTCCAGGTCGAAGAGCGGCGCGACCACCGGCACGAGCACCGTCGCGGGCTCCTCCACCGGGTGGAAGCGGCCCACGCCCTCGGCCGGGATCGCGGCCTGCCGCGGCACGGCGCGCCCGACGTGGACGCGGGCCAGCCCGTCGTCGTCGCGCACCTCCAGGGCGGCGAACACGGGCACGAGCGGGAGCTTGTTGCCCGCGAGGTGGCGCGTGAGCGCCTCGGCCTGCTCGGGCGCCTGGCCGGCGGGCGGCGAGACCAGGCGCGTGGCCAGGTCGCGCACCAGGCCGTCGGAGGCGAAGTCGCGCGTGCGCAGCAGCGCCGTGCCCAGGGCGCCGTCCAGGCGCGTGGCCTGGAGCTCGGCCTCGACCCGCAACCTCGCCAGAATCTGCTCGCGCAGGGCCTCCTGGGCCGCCGAGGAGACCAGCCAGGCGCCGATGCCGTAGGCCAGGAGGCAGAGCGCCACGAAGCCGAAGGTCAGCTTGTAGCGGATCGGAAGGCGTGCCAGGGGATCGCGCACGTCGGGTCCAGGGTATCCGCGGAGGCCCTCCGCTCCGGGGTGGCCCCAGCGTCGGGCGCGGCCTCACCGTCGGGCTCGGCCGCGCTGTCAGGCTCGGCATTTGCGAATCCGGTGCCGGCCACGACCCTGCCCTCGGGGGCCGCCGCCGGAGCCCGCCATGCCGCGACCCTCCTCGCCCACGCTGCTGTCCCTCGTCGGCCCCTCGGGCGCAGGGAAGACGACCTTGGCCACGGGCCTGCTCGCCCATTGGCGGCGGCTGGGCCTGAGGGTCGGCTACGTCAAGCACGCCTCGCATGGCTTCGAGCTCGACCGTCCCGGCAAGGACTCGGCCCGGGCCACGGCCGCCGGGGCCGACGGCGTGGTGCTGGCCGGGCCGGAGGGGGTGGCCTTCCTCGACCCCCTCGACGACCTCGACCCCCGGCGCCTCGCCGTGCGCTTCCTGGCCGACCGCGACGTGGTGCTCTGCGAGGGCTTCCGCCACGCGGCGCTGCCCAGCCTGGTGGTGGTGGGCGCCTCGGGCCCGGCGGCCGCACGGGCCGAGGTGCGCGGACGCCTGCTCGCCTGGGTCCGCGGGGCGGGAGCGCCCGAGCTGCCGCCCTCGGCGCTGCCCGTGTTCGGCACGTCGGACGTGGGCCCGATCGCCGCGTGGGTGGAGCGGCGCCTGCGGCTGCCCGTGGCGTCGGCGGCCACGCCCTGCTGAGCCGAGACGCCCCCAGCGAGGGGGGGGACCCCAGGAGCGGGCGGGCCGACCCCGTGGAGCGTGCCCGTGGGCGGGCCTGGTCAGCAGGCCCGGCCCGCGCGCCCCACCGCCGGAGCCTGGCGCGCTCGCGCCATGGGGAAGAGCACGTTGTTCTCGAGGTGCACGTGCTGGTGCAGGTCACGCTCGAACGCCTCGAGACCGCTCCACAGCGCGCGCCACGAGCCGCAGGCCTCGGGCGGGGGCACGTAGCCCCCCGTCAGCGCGCGCAGGCGCGCGAGCACGAGCCCGTGCTGATCGTGCTCCCACTCCATCATGCTGATCGGGCCCTCAAGGCCGCAGTGGAGCGTGAAGGGCCGGCCCGCGGCGAGGTTCTTCAGCGCGGGGAAGAGGACCATCTCCTCCTTCTCCAGGTGCAGCGCGAGCTCCTGGGCCCAGGCGTGCCAGGTGCGTGCCAGCTCGGGCAGGGTGTCGGGATGCGTGTCGCCGTGCACCCGGTGCACCTTGTCCACCAGGGCGCTCAGGCGGGGGATCTCCCGCTTCACGAAGGCATGGTGGGTGGCGAGGATGTGGTCGACCAGCTCGCCCATCTCGCCCTCGCCCCACACGCGCTGGGGAGCGGCACCGGGCCCGGCGGCCGCCTCGAGCTCCTGGAGCAGCAGGTCCGGCGCGACCCCACGGCGGGCGCAGGCGTCCTGGAGCGGGATCTTCCCGCCGCAGCAGTAGTCGATGCCGTGGCGCTCGAACACGCGCGACGTCTCGGGGGCCGTGGCGACGACGCTGGCGACCGTCTGCTCCGGCTGGAATCGGCTCATGGGAGGCTCCGCAGGCTCGGGAGGGGCTGGTCCCGGCTCTGGGCTGGCCCTTGCAACGGGGATGCCCGTCCGCGACGGTTGCCCGGCCGCTGCCCACCGCGCTGCATACGGCGGGATGCGCTCGGGAGTCCGCACGCCCGCTGCGCAGGGCTCCGCAGGGCGCGGCCTCCCCTGCCGGCCGGCGGGTCCGCGCCCGGGGAGGGCCGAAGGAAGGCCCCGGGCGGGTTAGGCGTGCGACTCCGGGTCAGACACCGTTCGGCTAGACGGCGTTCGGCGCGCGGGCCAGCCCCGCCAGGTGCGCAGCGCCAGCCAGGCGCTCAGGCCGGCCCGCAGGCGCCGCACGCGGCGCTCCGCGGGCGCCAGCCGCCGGCGCTCCGCCGGGTCGGTCAACAGCCAGCCGGCCTCCTCCGGCAACAGCACCAGGCTCACGTGGACGTTGGGCGCCGCCCCCACCGGCAGACCCCGCTCGCGACAGCGGCGCACGAGGTGCTGGAACACGGGCACCATCTCGGCCGTGGGGGGCGGCAGGGCGTCGGCCAGGTCCGTGCCCACCAGGGGCCGGAAGACGCACACCGTCGGGATCGCGCCGCGCTCGACGAGCCAGTCGATGGCGGCGCAGGTGGCCGCCGGAGGCTCCAGGCCCGCGATCAGCTCGCCGTTGACCACCCAGGGCTCGCCCAACGGCCCGCGCCTGAGGCCCACGCAGCGCTCGATCGCGTCGAAGTACGCCCGCTGGCCGTAGAGGCGGGCCTTGCCGGGGCACACGGCGGCGAAGCGCCCGGGATCGAACAGCTCGAAGCAGAACGAGACCCGGTTCACGCCCCAGCGGCGCACCTCGGCCCACCGGCCCGGGTCGGGGTGCGGCGGCGTCTGCACGCCCACGAGCAGCCCCGTCTCCCGCTTCACGCGCCGCACGTAGGGCTCGAGCAGGTCCAGGAAGCCCGCGTCGTCGGCGTGGCCCGCGTTGAAGTCCACGTAGGTGATGCGGTTCTCGCGCCGGGCGGCGTGCACGGCCGCCAGCACCTCCTCGACGCTCTTCTCGAGGCCGTCGTCGGCGCCCAGGTTCAGGCCCACCGAGCAGAAGCGGCAACGCTCGACCTCGGGCCGGCGGTCGGAGCGCACCCAGAAGTCGCACACGCGGCCCGGGTAGACCGCGAGCGTCGTGCCCTGGAGCGTGGCCACGCGCCGCAGCGGCCGGCCCCGCGGGCCCACCCGGTCGTACCAGCGCGGCCGCGGCGCCAGCCGCGCATGCGCGACCAGGCGCCCGTCCCGCACGATCTCCACGCCCGCCTGGGCGCCGGCCAGTCGGACGACGTAGGGGCTCCGCTCGGCGAAGGGCTCGACGACGGGCACGTTCACCCACAGCCCCCCGCGCAGCACCAGCTCGAGCCCGCTGCCCAGCCCCGCGCGCGTGCGCAGCAGCGGTCGCCCGCCCGAGGCCTCCAGGCGCTCGGCCCCGTCGAGCCGCGCCCCCGAGCACAGGAGGTCGAGCTTGAGCAGGCCGGGGTTCGTGGCGGGATCGAGCGTGGGCACGCCAGGGCTCCGGGCTGGAACAGGGCCGCTCCCCAGCAACGCCGCACGCCCCGCGCCATTCGCGCGCAACGCAGCCGTTGCAGGCGCCGCGTCCGCACGCGCGCGCGGAATGCGGGCCCGCGTCGCCCGTTCGGCTCACGTCCCCGCTTCGTCCGCTCCGGAGCACGCCATGGCCCACCGCGCACCGACCCCCGAGACCCTGGCCGCGTGGGGACGGCCCGCGCTGCGTCTCACGCTGATCGGCTTCGTCTTCCTGCTCGTGACCGGGTTGGGCATCCTGCTGCTGCCCTTCTCGATCGGCGCGCAGCTGCTCGTGCTGGCGCACACGCTCGGAGGCGCGCTGCTCACGCTGCCCCTGCTGCTCTACCTCGCGCCGCACCTCTCGCGCCGCTGGCGCGACCGCTGGTCGCACCGGCTGCTGCTCGGGTGGATCAGCGGGCTGGCCTCGCTGCTCGCCTGGGGCACGGGCTTCTGGCTGACGGCCCAGGCGCTGGTGGGGACGCGCATCGACGCCACGCTGGACCTGCTCCACACGGTGGCCGGCTGCGCGCTGCTGCCCGTGCTGGGCGCGCACCTGGCCACGGCCGTGCGCCGCAACCGCGCGGCCGAGACGGGCTACGTGCTGCGCCGCGCCTTCGAGGCGCTGGCCGTGGGCACGCTGGCCAGCGTCGGCGTCCACCTGGCGGGAGGCTCGATCGACGGGCCCCGGCGCCGCGCCCCCCTGCCGGCCGACTACAGCTACCGCTACGGCGCCAACCCCTTCACGCCGAGCCTGGCGCGCACCGACTGGCTCTTCCGCGTGGACCAGGACCGGCGCTGGGCCGAGTTCCTCTCCGGCCTGCTCGAGAAGCCCGAGACGGCCACGCCCGACCGCCTGGCCGCGTTCCTGGAGACGGCGGAGCGCGCGCACCGCGGCGACGCCGACGCGGTCGCGCGGGGCGAGGTGCACCCGCACGAGCTGGGCGGCCTGGCCGCCGACGGCGGACGCCTCTCGGCCCTGCGGGAGGTCGTGGCCGCGCCCGACGCCGCCGCGCGCGCGCCGCTGCTCGAGGCGCTCCTCACCCGCGTGAAGCAGGAGGGCGAGCGCAGCGCCGAGGCCTTCCGCCACGAGGGCGGCATCGCGCCCGAGGCCCTGGCAGGCAGCGCCTCCTGCGGCACGGCCGGATGCCACGAGGAGATGCTGCACGAATGGGAGCCCAGCGCCCACCGCTACGCCTCGCGCTCGGCCTTCTTCCAGCTGATCCAGAAGGCCATGGCCGAGGTGAACGGCGCCGAGAGCACCCGCTACTGCGCCGGCTGCCACGACCCGATCGCGCTGTTCAGCGGCGCGAAGCACGTCTACGACTCCGACCTGTCGTCCCCCGGGGCCGACGAGGGCGTCTCCTGCGCGGCCTGCCACTCGATCGTGCGCACGGACGTGGAGGGCAACGCCAACTACTCGCTCTCGCCGCCCGTGCGCTACCTGGCGGAGGACTCGCTCGTGGGACGCTTCCTGATCCGCGCCTACCCGCGGCACCACAAGGCGTCCTACGCCCGCCCGCTGATGGGCACGCCCGAGTTCTGCGGCGCCTGCCACAAGCAGTTCATCGACAAGGAGCTCAACCGGGCCACGCGCGTGCAGCTGCAGAACCAGTACGACTCCTGGAAGGGCAGCCACTGGTTCGTGCCCGACCCGCACAACGCCCAGCGGGCCGACGCCTCCAAGACGCTGGCCTGCCGCGACTGCCACATGCGCCTCGAGCCCTCGCAGGACCCCGTGGCCTCCGCGCGCGGCGGGAAGCACCGCCACCACGGGTTCATCGCCGCCAACCAGTGGCTGCCGCTCTACCACGGCCTGCCGGGGGCCGAGAAGCACGTGCGGCTGACGGAGGAGTGGCTCCAGGGCAAGACCGTCCTGCCGGAGATCGCCGACCGCTGGCCCGGGGGACCGATCGTGCCCGTCTCGATCCACGCGCCGGCCGAGGTGCGCCCCGGCGAGCCCGTGCGGCTGCGCGTGGCCATCGAGAACTCGAAGGTCGGCCACACCTTCCCGACGGGGCCGCTGGACGTGATCCAGTCGTGGGTGGACGTGCGCGTGACCCAGGGCGGCCGGGAGGTGTTCCGCTCGGGCGCGGTGGACGAGAAGGGCTTCCTCCAGGAGGGCGCCTTCGAGCTCAAGGCGGAAGGCGTGGACCGCGCCGGGCACCTGATCGACAAGCACAACCTGTGGGACATGGTCGGGGCACGCTTCCGGCGCGCCGTGCATCCGGGCACGAGCGACACGGAGGAGTTCACCTTCGAGTGCGCCTGCGAGAGCGCCCCGGCCGAACGCGTGACGCAGGTGGAGTTCCGCGCGGCGGACGGCGACGAGCTCGTCGTCACGGCCACGCTGCGCTACCGCAAGGTGAACCAGACGCTGCTCAACATGCTCGACCCGGGCGGCAAGGACACCTCGCCGATCACCGACATCTCCAGCGCCACGGCGCGCATCCGCGTCGCCAAGGCCCCCTGACGACGCTCCCGGAGCCACCGATGACGAAGAAACGGCGCCTGCTCCTCGGGTGGTCGGCGTTCAGCCTGGCGGCCGTGGGCGCGGGCGTCTGGCTCGCGCTGCGCGCGCTGGCGCCGGCGCCGCCCGTCCCGCGCGAGGGGCTCGTCCCCGGGCTGACCGACGACTTCGCCTCCAGCCTGCCCCCCAGCGCCCCCACGCCGCGCTTCGAGGCGACGTCCGTGGGCTTCCAGCACTTCGGCGGGGGCACGCGCACGCACCGCCTGCCCGAGGACATGGGCCCGGGCCTGGCCGTGGCCGACCTCGACGGCGACGGCGCCGAGGACCTGTTCCTCGTGCAGTCGGCGCCGATGGAGGCCCTCCCCGGGCCCTGCGAGATCTGGCGCGGCGACGGGCGCGGCGGCTTCGCGCGCGTCGCCACGCCGCTGCCCGCGCTCCACGGGCTCGGCGTGGCGCTGGCCGACGTGGACGGCGACGTGGACCTGGACGTCTACGTGACGGGCTTCGGGCGCAACGTGCTCCTGCGCAACGACGGCGGCTTCTCCTTCGCCGACGTCAGCGCCGCGTCGGGAACGGCCGGCGGAGGCTTCTCGACCGGGGCCTGCTTCGGCGACGCCGACGGCGACGGCGACCTGGACCTGTACGTGACGCGCTACGTCGTCCACGACGCCACCGTGTCCACCGAGCCCAGCCGCCGCGGATCGATGGCCCTGCCGGCCTCGCTGAACCCCTCGGCCTTCGCGCCCGAGCGCAACCTGCTGTACCTCAACCAGGGCGGGCTCGTCTTCCGCGAGGCGGCCGCCGAGCTGGGCGTGGCCGACCCCCGGGGCAAGGGCATGGGGGCCGTGTTCGCCGACCTGGACGGCGACGGGGTGCAGGATCTCTACGTGGCCAACGACGTCTCCGACAACGCCTTCTTCCACGGCCGCCGCGGGCTGCCCTTCGAGGA
>CAZPOZ010000098.1:0-8782 GCA_964588235.1 uncultured Planctomycetales bacterium | reverse complement strand
CGCCCGGCTCCAGCGCGCCGCACGTGCCTCGCATCGCCTATCTTGGTGGCGTTGACCGTCAGGGGGGCTGCCTCTGACGTGCGGGCCGACCTGCGGCGCGGGGCGATGCCGTGGCCATCCCCTCCCACCGGAGCGGGCTCGCGAAAGGCGAGACTCGGGCCCACCCAAGGCCATCCACCGCCGTGGCCTGCCACGGGGTCCAGGACGTCGCGCCAGGCAGCATGCCCCGCCGCCGTCCGGGGGGGCGCCGGCTCCTGTACAGTCGGGCCCGCCATGCCCCGCCCCCGATCCCACCGGCGTCCGCGTCGGCTCGCTCTGCGTCCCGCCCTGCTGCTGCCCCTGCTCGTCCCGCTGCTGGCGCTGGGCGCCGCGGTGCGGCCCGACCTGCCCGCGGCCGCGGCCGAAGACGACTGGCCCAGCGCGAAGAAGGCCTTCGCCAAGGCGCAGAAGTCGATCGATTGGAAGGTGCGCAACGCCGGCTGGTCCGACCTCTCGTACCACGACAGCGCCGACGCCGCCTCCGAGGCCCTCTCCGCCCTGGCCCGCGAGGAGCACCCCGCGGTGCTGCTCACGGCCCTGCGCACGATCTCCGCCTTCGGCAGCAAGGGCGCCAAGGAGGTGCTCGTCGGAGCCGTGCGCAAGGGGAAGGACCCGCTCCGGCTCTACGTGCTGCTCGCCCTGGCCGACCAGCCGGGCGACGGCGCCAAGGACGTGCTCCTGGAGGCCCTGGCCAACCGCGACGGCCCCACCTCGGCGCTGGCCGCGCTGGCCCTGGGCAAGCGTCGCATCCCCGAGGCGCAGCCCCACCTCCTGGCCCTGCTCCAGCACAAGGAGTGGCGGCTGCGCGCCGCGGGGGCCCGCGGCCTGAGGTTCCTGGCCGGACCCGTACCCGTGCCCCAGCCCGGCAAGCCGCCCGGCCCCGCCGCTCCGGCCGCGCTCACCACCACCGAGGTGCTCAACGCGCTGGTGGACGCCTTCGCCAACGGCCAGAACCGCGACCGGGCCGACGCGCTGGCCACGCTCGAGCGGCTCACGCAGCAACGCTTCGGCGTGGACCTGCCCGCCTGGCGCGCCTTGGCCGGCGGGGCCAAGCCCGCCGACGTCGCCCTCAACCCCCAGCCCGCGGCCCACCTGTGCGGCGCGCCCGTGCTGGGCCGGCGCGTCGTGATCGTCTGCGACAACAACACGCGCACGGAGGACGTGCTGCCCTACGACGACGCGCGCCTGCGCGAGCTGTGCAAGGTGCCGGGGGGCCGCGACGTGCCCCCGTTCCGCCTCAAGACGATCCGCGACTTCGTGCACGCCCACGTCAAGCGCCTGATCAACGACCTGCCCGACGGGACGCTCTTCGACCTGATCCTCATGGGGGGCAAGCCCCGCGACGTGTTCGGACGGCTGACCCCGGCCAACGGCGGCACGCGCGCGGCGGCCGCCACGGCGCTGGAGGAGTCGCGCGTCGAGGCCTCCAACGACGCCTTCACCGCGCTGGACATGGCCCTGGACATCGCCGGCCGCAAGGACAGCGTGGCCTGGGACGTGGGCCCCGAGGAGGTCGTCTACGTGGCCGTGGCCGTGCCCTGGCAGGCCGAGCAGACCGACCCCAACGTCGTGGCCGCCGCCATCGGCCTCAAGGCGCGCCTGCGCATGGTGGCGATCACGACGGTGGGCGTCTCCGAGCACCCGTACGACCTCTGCCGGCTGCTGGCCGAGCAGACCGGCGGGACCTACGTGGACCTGACGAAGTAGGCCCCGGGGAATGCCCCGGCGGCGGCGCCGTTGGGCAGACGGTCGCCGCTCCGGCGGGAGGTTCGAGCATGCCCAGGTCCCTCGTCGTCCTCCTCCTGGCGGCCACGGCCGCCGGGACGGCCGGCTGCACGGCGCCCCGGTCGGGACGGGCGTGCCTGCCGCGCTGCGCTCCCGTGTGCCGTCCTCCCTGCGCGGCTCCCGGCGCATCCGTGGCGCCCGCTCCATCGGGTCCGCTGGAGCTGGCGCGTGCGCACGGCCAGGGACGCGCGGCGATCTGGTCGTTCCTCTCCTCGCGCTACGACGCCGACCGGGACGGCCGCGTGACCGCGCGCGAGTACCCCCGCGACCCCAAGGCGTTCGAGCGCCTGGACGGGGACGCCGACGGGGCGCTCACGGCCGCCGACTTCCAGGGCCCGACGGGCATGGACCGGATGATCGTCTCGCTCGTGCTGCGGCGCCTGCTCGCCGGGCAGGCCCTCCCGGACGCCGAAGGCTGGGCGGCCCTGGTCACCAGGCTGGACGCCGACCACGACGGGCGGCTGACGCCGGCCGAGGTCGTGGCGGCGCACGAGCAGGCTCGGGCCACCCCCGCTCCGGGCGTCCCCGACCTGCCGTCCGGCACGCATCCGGCCGTGGCGCTGCGGGCCGTGGTGGACGCGGACGCCAGCGGAGACCTGAGCGCGGCCGAGCTGGCGGCCGAGGGCGAGGCCGACGAGGCGGCGCGCAAGGCCGAGGCGGGCAAGCGCGACCCCGAGCAGGCGCGCCGGCTCGCCGGCGTGGCGGAGGGCGATCCGGCCCCCGACTTCACCCTGGAGCGCGCCGACGGCGGCCCGCCCGTGACGCTCTCCTCCTTCCGCGGCCGGCGGCCGGTGGCGCTGGTGTTCGGCTCCTACACCTGCCCGCCCTTCCGCCACGCTGCGCGCGACGTGCTGGCGCTGGCCGAGCGACATGGCGCGCAGGCCGAGTTCTTCTTCGTCTACATCCACGAGGCGCACGCCGTGGACGGCCCCGCGCCGATGCCGGCGCCCGACCAGCCCCTGGTGGAGGAGCCGGCGACGCTGGTCGAGCGCCGGGCCGTGGCCCGCGCCTGCGTGGACGCGCTCGGGTTCCGGCGCCTGCCCACGCTGGTGGACGGCCTGGACGACGCGGTTGCCAAGGCCTACGCGGCGCGCCCGATCCGGCTCTACCTGATCGCGGCCGACGGCACCGTGGCCTACCGCGGCGGGCGCGGGCCCTTCGGGTTCGATCCCGCCGCGTTGGGGCGGGCGCTCGAGGCGTTGGCCTCCGGCGCGGGACCCGCGTCGCTCCCGGGGGCGCCCGCTCCGGAGGGCTCGCCGCACCGTTGACGGCCCGGTGCGCGCGGTGGCCCGCGCGTACCATGGCCCCGTGAAGCCGGCGCCGATCAGGAGCAGACGCGCGGGGCCGACCCCGTGGAGCGCGGCGGCGCGGGCCGCGCTGCTCCTGGTGGCCGTGAGCACCGCCCCGGCGCGGGCGGGCGCCGAGGAGGAGGAGCCCGGCGGCCCCGACGAGGCCGAGGCGCCCGCGGCCGCGCCGGCCGCGCCGTCGCCCGCGCCCACGGCCCCGCCCGCGCCGGCGCCCCGGGTGCGCGCCGAGCGGCGCGACGTGGCCCTCCGGCTGCGGCGGCTCGAGGAGGCGCTCCGCGCGCGCCCCGAGGCCTTCGCGGAGCGCCGGGCGCTCGTGGCCAGCACCGTCGGGCAGGCCACGCTGGCCTTCTTCGGCGGCGACCTGGGGGCCGCCATGGACCGGCTCAGCGTCGCCGGGGCCCTGCTCGAGAAGCGCCGCGTGGACGACCTGCTCGTGCGCCTGGAGCGCGTGCGCCTCGAGCTCCCGCCCGTGGTGCGCCTCGAGGCGGGCGGCGTCGTGCGGGTGGTCCCGCGGGTCGTGCCCCTGGGACAGGCTCCGCCCGACGCCCTCGAGCTCGCCGTGGAGGGCGTCTGGATCTCGCCTGCGGGCGTGGTGCCCCTGCCCGCGGGGCCCGCTCGTCCATTCTCCGCCTGGCGACGGGACGGGCTGCCGCCGGTGGACCTGCCGGCCCCGGGACGTTGGCGCCTCGACGCGCGCTTCCTGCTGCCCTCCGGCGCTCCCCCCGGAGGCGGCTCGGCCTCCACGCTGGCGGAGGTGGCCGTGATCCTGGCCGAGTCGGAGCGGGCCTTCCTGCGCGCCGCCGAGTCGTGGCGCACGGCGCCCCGCAAGGGGGGCGAGGGCACGCCGCCCGGCGTGGTCCCCAGCCTGGACCGGCTGCGCCAGCGCATCCACGGCGCGCTCGCCGGCGTGCATCGCGACGTCGTCGCCGACGTCGAGGCCGAGATCGGCACCTTCCTCCGCCAGGGGGCGGCCCTGGACGCCGCGCTCGCGGCGGGGCGCCCGTGGAGGCCCACGGGTGCCGACCTGCCGCGGGACGGCCACCGCGCCACGGCTTCGGGCGCCGCCTACCGCCTGGCCGTGCCCGCGCTGGGCGAGGGCTGGCTGCCCGGCACGCGCGTGCCCCTGGTGCTGGCGCTGCACGGGGCCGGAGGCACGGAGGACATGTTCTTCGAGGCCTACGGCGCCGGCGAGATCCTGCGGCAGGCGGGCCCGCGGCGCTGGCTGGTGGCGAGCCCGGCGGACCCCGGCCGGGCGCTCGAGGTGCTCGACGACGTGCGCAGCCTGCTGCCGGTGGACGAGGCGCGCGTGTACGCCGTCGGCCACAGCCTCGGCGCGGCGGCGCTGTGGCGCGCGGCGCTGGAGCGTCCGCAGGCCTTCGCCGCCGTGGCCCCGATCGCCGGTGCTTGGATGTCGGCGGGCCGGCCCGACTGGGCCCGGGCGCGGGGCCTCTCCGTGCTGAGCGTGACGGGGGGGCTCGACCCCTCGCGGCGCGCGACCACCGCGGCCTACGAGGCCCAGCGGGCGGCGGGCCTCGAGCTCACCGAGCTCACGCTCCCCGACCTGGACCACCTGCTCGTCGTGGGCGAGGCGCTGCCGGCCGTCTTCCGCTTCTTCGAGCCCCGCGCGCGGCTCCCGCTCCCCGGCGAAGGTCCCCGGTAGGGCCGGGCATGAGCACGCCGGGACGGTGGCGCGCGTTGCTCCTGGCCGACGAGGCCGTGCGCCAGGCGTGGACCGGCTCCGCGCCCGCGGCCCGCGCGCTGGCGGAGGTCTGGGGCCTGCCCGACGCCGGGCCCGAGGCGCTGCGGGCCCGCCTCGAGCAGCAGGGCGCGCTCGCGGCGGCCGTGCTGCCGGCGCTCGAGGAGCGGGTGCGGGCGCGCCTCTCCGGCCAGGACGGCGACCCCCTGCGCGCCCTGATCGCCCCGGGGGGGCTGGAGCCCTCGCTCCGGCTCGACCTCGAGCGCCTCGCGCCGGAGCTCTCGGCCGAGCTGGTCCGGGCGCGCGTGCCCACCGACGCGCCGCTCGAGGTCCTGCCCGAGGAGCGCTACCTGCGCTTCCGACGCATCGGGCGCGGCGGCCAGGGAGCCGTCTACTCGGCCTACGACGGGCGGCTCAACCGCGTCGTGGCCTTCAAGCTCCTGGCGCCCCCCGGCGAGGCCGGCGCCGGCGCGCCGCCCGGCGACCCGCTCTCGGCGGCGCTCTCCGACGACCTGCCCGAGGGCGTCACCCTCGGCGAGCTCGAGTCGCGCTTCCTGCACGAGGCCCGCCTGGCGGCGGCGCTCGACCACCCCGGCGTCGTGGCCGTGCACGACGTCGGCCGCGTCCCCGGCGGCGCGCCGTACTACACGATGCGCCTGGTGCCCTCCGGCCGCACGCTCGAGCAGGCCTTCGCCGCCGTCGTGGCGGGCCCGCTGGAGCGGCGGCTGACCCTGCTCGAGCCGTTCCTGCGCGTGTGCGACACGCTGCACTTCGCCCACGGTCGGGGGATCGTCCACCGGGACGTGAAGCCCGAGAACGTGCTGTTGGGCGAGCACGGCGAGGTGCTGCTGGTGGACTGGGGCCTGGCGCGCTCGGGGGCCGCGCCGGCGGGCACGCCCGGGGCCCCCCCGGTGCCTCCGCGGGGACTGGAGACCGAGCCGCGCGCGCTGGGCACCTTGGGCTACATCTCGCCCGAGGCGCTGCTGGGCGACCTGGAGCACGTGGATGCCCGCAGCGACGTGTACGCGCTGGGCGCGATGCTCTACCGCATCGTCACGGGCCGGGTGCCGCATCTGGACGCGGGGGTCGGCAGCCCGCAGTCGCGCGTGCTGGCCGACGACCCCGTCCCGCCCTGGCAGGTGGCCCCCGACGCGCCCCGCGCGCTGGGCGTGATCGCCCTCGGGGCGCTGGAACGGGACCGGGAGCGGCGCACGCCCGACGCCGCCACGCTGGCCGCGGCGGTGCGCGCCTGGCAGGCGGCCAGCGCCGCCGAGCGCGCCGCGGAGGCCGCCGCCTCGGAGGCGGCCGGGCTGCTGGAGGGCCTGCCCCGCGTGCCGCTCGCCGCGCAGGGCCCGCTGCTCGACCGCGTGGCCGCCCTGGCCGAGCGGGCGCGCGCCGCCCCGGCGCCGCCGCCCGCGCTCCACGGGGTCGAGGAGGCCCTGGCCGCCGCCCGGGAGGCCCTGGCCGTGGCACGCGCGCGTCGGTTGGCTCGCCGCGCGCGCCGCGGGGCCCTGGGCCTGGGCCTGGCCGCGCTGGCGGCGGCGGGCCTGCTCGCCTGGCGGGCCCGGGCCGTGGCCGAGGCGCGCGTGGAGGCGCAGCGCCAGGAGGCCCGGGGCCGGGAGTCGGCGCTCCGGGCCGCCTCCTTCGTGCGCAGCGCGGCCGAAGAGCTCTCCCGGAGCGACGGCGAGCCGCCCGCGCAGGTGGGCCGGCTGCTGCTGGACGCCGCCCGGCTGGCGGGGCGCGACCCGCTGCTCGACCTGCTGCTGGGCGAGGCGCACCGGCGTCGGGCGCTGCCCCTGGGCCCGGCCGCCGCCACCTGCCAGGCGCTGGCCGCGGCCGGCCGCCTGCTGGCGGTCGGCGACGAGCAGGGCGTCGTCACCCTGCTCGATCCGTCCGGCGGCGGGGAGCGTGGGCGCCTCGCGCTCGGCGCGGGGCGCGTGACCGCCCTGGCGCTCGCTCCCCAGGGCGACCTGCTGCTGGCGGCGATCGAGGGACGCGGCCTGATCGCGGCGCGCCCGGCGGACGGGGCCGCCGCGGAGCCGATCGTGCTGCCCGGCGCCGCGGGCGCTGGCGGCCGCTGCCTGCGCCTCGGGATGCTGCCCGGCGCCGGTGCGCGCGCGGCGTTGGCGGAGCTGGAGGACGGCCGCCTGGTCCTGGTGGACCTCGTGGAGCGGGCCGTGCGCTGGCAGGCGTTCACGGGGGCGACGCCGGGCACCCTGCGGACCGCCGTCACCCCCGACGGGTCGCTGGTGGCCTGCGTCGCTCGCGAGGCGACGGGCCGGGTGCTCCTGTTCGAGGCCGCCGACGGGCGCGAGCGGCCGACCGCGCTCCTGCTCGCGGGCGCCACGGGGCGCGACGTGGCCTTCGTCGGCCCGGACCGGCTCGTCGTGGCCTGCTCCGACGGCGTGCTGCGCACGCTGGACGCCGCCACCGGGAGCGTGACGGCTCAGCGGCGCCTGCACCCCGACCCCAGGCGGGCGCTGTCGCACGCGACCTTCCATGCGGGCGCGGGCCGCGTGGCGACGGCCGGCCTGGACGCGCGGGTCTGGCTCGTGGATCCCGCTCCCGACGGGGGCCTGCGGACCCTGGAGGGCCTGGGCAGCACGGTCAAGGGGCTGGCCTTCAGCGGGTCGGGCGCCCGCCTGGTGGGACGCGACGACGCGGGCTCCGTCTGCGTCTGGGACGTGCAGACGGGGACCGTGGTGGCCCGGGCCGAGGGCTTGGCGGGAACGTGGGAGGACGTCGCGCTGCCTTCGGCCTCCGGCGACGCGCTGCTCCTCAGGCGCGCGGGCGGCCCCCTGCGGCGCCTGCCGCTGGTCCGGGCGCCCCTGAGCAGCACGCCCGGGCTGACCCTGCCCTCGGCCCTGGACGCCGCCCGCGGGCAGGTCGCCCTGGCCCACGACGGGCAGGTGGACTGGCTCCGGCTCGACGACGGCGCGCGCGCGCCGGGCGGGCGGCTGCTGCCGCCGGGGGGCGGCGACGGCTACCCCTGCCTGGCGCCCGACGGGGCGGCGCTCGCCCTGGTGCGCGGCGCCGAGGTCGCCCTGGCGCCGGTGGACGCCGACGGCGCCCTCGGGCCCGCGCGCAGCCTGAAGGGGCACGCGGCCGAGGTGCAGCTGTTCCAGTTCCGGCCGGACGGCCGGCAGCTGGCCACCGGCGACGCGGCGGGCCTCCTGTGGCTCTGGGACGTGGCCGGGTCGGCGGCGTCGGTGCGCATCGACGCCGGGCCGGGGACCTTGGGCGGCTTCGTCTACGGCGGCGGCGGGGCCACGCTGATCACGGCCGGGGCCTCGGGCCGCATCGCGACCTTCGACGCGACGACCGGGGCCCTGCGGGGCGCGCTCCCCGCGCCCGGGCCGGGCACGATCGAGATCCTCGAGCCTGCGCCCGACGACCAGCGCCTCCTGGTGGGCTTCCAGGACGGGCGGGCCCTGCTGTGGGACGCTCGCCGGGGGCAGACGCTGCACGAGCTCACGGGCCCCGGGCCGCGGCTGTTCTCGGCGCTCCACGACCCGGGCAGCGACGCCGTCGTGCTGGGCGACGCCAGCGGGCGCGTACGGGCCTTCGACGCGCGCCGGGGCGTGGAGCTGGCCCTCTGGCGCAGCGAAGGGTTCGTCTCGAGCCTGAGCCTCGCCCTCGAGGGCCGGCTGCTCGTGGCCGGCAGCGTGGGGGGGCGGGTGCTGCTGATCGACCTGCAGCGCCGGGCGCTGCTGGCGCGGCTGCCGCTGCTCAGCGACGTCGAGTTCGCCTTCGTGGATCCGGCGTGCCGCCGGCTGATCGCCTCGGGCAGCGCCGCCGGCACGGGGCTGTACGACGTCGAGCCCGAGCGCCGGCCCCTCGAGGAGCTGGAGGTCGCGCTGGGGCTGCGCGCTCCCTGAACGAGCCGTGCCCGGCGCGGCCGCCGGGCGCTCAGGCCGCTTCCTCCTCCTTGCGCAGGCCTCGAGGCGCGTCGTCG
>CAZPOZ010000097.1:0-8866 GCA_964588235.1 uncultured Planctomycetales bacterium | reverse complement strand
CCGCCGCGCAGGCCCAGCGCGCCCAGCGAGAGGAGGTTCTCGAGCAGGTCGGCCCCCACCAGCGCCGGCAGGCTCAGGCCCAGGAGCCGCGCGAGGGGGCGCGGCGTGCCCACGGCCCTCAGGCCCGCCCAGCGGGCGAAGGCGGAAGACACCAGGCGCGCGAGCAGCCAGGCGTAGGCCGCGATCAGCAACCCGTCGAGCAGCAGCGCGGCGCGGAGCGCCCGCACCGCCTCCGGCGCGAGGTCGGGCGCCGCCAACGCGCCGGGGGCCCACAGCGCCGCCGCCTGCGTGCGGGCGAGGGCCCCGAGGGCGCCGAGCGCCGGCCCCGCGAGCCCGGGCCAGTCCGCCGGCGCGGCCGCGAGCAGGCCCCCGGGCCGGACCAGCGGCGCGCCGGCCAGCACGGCGGCCACGACCCCGAGGAGCGCGGCCAGCGCGCTCCACAGGGTCCGGCCGCCGCCGCTCCACACCGAGGAGGGCTCCGGCGCCGCCTCCACGCTCGGGTGCGCCACGGGGGCCACGGACTGCCGGTCGTCGGCCTGCGTGCCGGTGGCGACGCCGGGGTCGCGCAGGGTCAGGCCCGTGAGCGCCCACAGGGCGTTCTCGTGCAGCACGTCGTGCGCGCGCCGACGCGCCCCGGGCGGCGGCCAGGCGGCCCCGTCCAGGCCGCAGGCCTCGGCTTCCTGCGCGATCCACGCCAGCGCGTCGTCGGAGAGCCCGGCCTCCGGGAAGGGGTACGACCCGCCGACGTCGCAATGCGAGCCGCGGAACCAGAGCTGGGTGAGCGAACGGCCCGAGCGCAGCGCGCCGTCGGGCCCGGGCAGGACGAAGTTGTCCTCCGAGTACAGCCGCGGCTGGAAGGGCGCGCGGTGCTCGTCGAGCGCCAGCGCGTGGCGCACGTGCGCGAAGCGCTTGTCGCGCACCGTGGAGCGGCTGCTGATGCGCAGGTGGAACGGCCACAGGCCCACGGAGGCGACCGTGTCCCACACGCCCACGAACTGCACCCAGGCGTCGCGCCCGTGCGGGGAGGTGAACGCGTCGCGCACCTGGGCCGCCACGTCGCCGCGCGCCCGGCGCTGAGACCCCGGCGTGGCGGTCCGCGCGGAGAAGTACACGCGCAGCAGCGTCGGGATCAGGCCCTCGTGCTCGGGGGCGAGCAGGCCGAAGAGGTGGATCATCCCGGAGAGGCTGCGGGCGGTGAACGCGCCGCGGGAGAAGCCGAACAGGTAGATCTCGTCGCCCGGCCGGGCGTGCCGGACGAGGAACGCGTAGCCCTGGCCCACGTTCTCGAACACGCCACGGCCCAAGGCCAGGCCGCCCAGCCGCTCCGCCTTGCGCCGGATGCGCTCGTACAGGCCGATGCCGGGCACGGCGTCGGGCGCTCCGACGCCCGGGTCGTACGTCAGCAGCCGCCCCGGGCGCCGCTGGGCGCTCAGGTGCTCGTACAGGCGCAGCACGTTCGTGTCGCGCACGCGCCCGGTGAGGGTGTTGTTGGTCCCGTCGCAGAACACGACCAGCTGGCGTGCGGGCGAGGGAGGGCCGGCTTGCGCCGGCCGGCTGAGCGTCTCGACCTGGCGCGCCATCGTTCGTCGCTCCCGGGACCTACCCGAACGGTGTCTACCCGAACGGTGTCCGACACAGAGTCGCGCCCCTTTCCCGCCTCGGGGCTGATTCTGGCTGCGTCCCCCGCCGGGCGCAACGCCGGGCGGCTCCCCCGACCGATCGGTCCGCTCGCTCCCCGGGGGACGGGTGGATCGAGGGAGGGCGCCCCGAGAGAAAGGGCTTCCCCTGGTGGCCTGGTCGCCACCGGAGCCCGGGCGGATGGGCCCCAAGTCCCGACGCCCGGGGGGCGTTGGGTGCAGGGGGGCCTACCCGCCATCAGCGGACTCTGCCTCCATCTACTAATACTGAACTCGAGGCGCTCGCGTTACACGGCAGGGCCGGATTCGCGGATTTCCGTCCGAAATCCGCGCAGCCTGTAACACCCGACCGAGTTGTTCGGTATCTCCTAAGGAGGACGCGGGGAGGGCGGGCGCAGCCCCCCCTCCCGCGGCTCCGCTCCGTTCCGTTCGGCGCCCCTACCGACCCCGCCCGACCCTCCCCCCGCATCCCCTCGCCGACGCAACCCCTCGCATCCCCTCCCCGACCTCAGCCCCTCCCGCCGGAGCCTGTTCCTCCCTTGCGCCGAAGCCCTCCCCTCCCGGACGGGCCGCTCCCCGGCCGCTGGGCTGACGAGGCGGCGCTGCGCGAGGCCGTGCGCCAGCGGGTGCCGGCTGCGTGGGAGGAGGTCTTCGTCCGGCACGACGAGGCGCTCCGCAAGCAGGCCTCGCGCCTGCTCCCGGCGTCGCTGGACCGGGACGACGCGGTGGGCGAGACGTGGCTGCGCGCGCTCAGGTACGCGCCCTCCTACGACGTGGCCGTGCCCCTGCACGCCTGGCTCGCCTCGATCTGCGCCCGGGCCTGCCTGACGCAGCGGTCCCGGGCCGAGTTCACCGGCGGCCGCACGAAGCTGCTCGCGCGCCCGGCGAGCGTCGCGGTGCAGCCCCACCGGTTCGACGGGGGCGGGCTGCTGCGCCACGCGCTGCGCGCGCTGAGCCGCAGAGACCGCACCATGCTCGCGCTGCGCTTCGTCTTCGGCCTGTCGGGAGCGGAGCTGGCGCGGGTCCTCGACGTGGAGCCCGGCGCGCTCCGGACCCGCATGGCGCGGGCGCTGGGCCAGCTGCGCCGGGGTCCGCTCGGGGTGCGGCTGTGGGGCCTGCTCCACGACTGGGAGCAGGGGGCGGGTGGGGCCGGATGAGCCGCTCCGTCGTTCCCACAGGGCGGGGCGCGCGCGGGCGGCGCGCGCAGGGGGTGACCGCGGGCCGGGGGAGCGCTCGGCCGACGGGGCGGGGAGAGCGCGGGAGGGCGGGGACGAGGACGGGAGGCAGACGATGACGGACGCCATCGACGTTCGTGCGGGCGACTGGTGCGCGCGGCTGGCCGATGCGATCGTGGACGGCCGCATCAGCGAGGATCCGGCGCTGTGGAGGCCCCACTACCGCGGCTGCCCCCGCTGCCTGGAGGCGGTCGAGGGGTACCTGCTGGTGCGCGCGCTGCTGCGGGAGTCGTCGCCGGAGGACGGCCAGCCGGCGCCGCCCCCGGTGGACCCGACCGCCCTCTGGCGGGCCACCTACGAGGGGTATCGACGTCGCCGTCGCGCCCGTCTCGGGTGGGCGGTCGCGGCCGTCGCGCTCCTCGGGGTCGGCACGGTCGGGACGCTCGCGCTGCGATCCCCTCCGCCCCGGGCGGCGGGGGCCCTGGAGTCGCGCGACGCCGCGGGGCTGCTGGCCCTGCTGCGCGGCGCCCCCGGCCAGCTGCACGTCGAGCGGTTGACCCAGGATCCCGCGCTCGAGGCCACCTTCCGCGCGGCGCTCGATGCGCCCGACCCGTCGCTGCGCAGCGTGGCGGCCTGCGTGTTGGCCCTCTCCGGGCTGCCGCTCGAGGCCCCCCACCTGGAGCGGCTGCTGGTCGATGCCGTCGGGCACCTGGACCGCCCCTTGGTGGTGGCCGCCAGTGGCAGCCTCGCGTGGCAGGTGGCCGAGGCGCTCGAGCAAGGGCGCACGCGCGTGCTGCAACGCACGCTGGGCTCCGTGATCGCGCTCTCGGGGCGCTCGACCGCCCCGGTGCCCTGGAACGTGCTCGCGCCCTACGTCCGGGACGCCGAGCCCACCGTGCGCGAGCTCGCGCTCGTGGCCCTGGCCCTCGACCCCCACTACCGCCCGGAGCCGGTCGTCCTCGAGCTGCTCGACCACGACCCCGCCCCGGACGTGCGCGCCGCGGCCGGCCGGCTGCTCGCGCGGCGGGGCGGTCCGGCGGGCGCCGCGGCGCTGTTGGACCGGATGGAGGCCGGCACGGCGCCCGGCTGGGAGGCGGAGGTCGCGGCCAGCCTGCCGCTCGACGAGCGCCTGACCGCGCTGGCGCACCGGCGCGTCGGCGACGAGGCGGTCTCCCCGCTGCTGGCGCTCACCTACGCGGGCGTGCTCCACGCGGCCGGGGAGCCCTTCGACCACGGGCCGCTCGCCCGCCGCGCGCTCGCGAGCCCCGACCCGGACACCTGGCAGGCCTTGGCCGCCGAGGCCGCCCGCGGCGGCTGGCACGAGCTGCGAGCCGACCTGCAGTTGCGCTGGGAGTCCACGACCGCGGTGGATCGCCAGCGCCTCGGGGCGGTGCTGGCCCGCTGGGACGCGGACCAGGGCTCGCCCGACCGTGTGGAGCTGGCGCTGCGCATCCTGGAGGACGGCCCCAACCCGTTCGCCCGGGGAGCCCTGGCTACACTGGCGAGCCACGGCGACGCGGCGGTCGTCGCGCGGGTCGAGGCGATCCGGCGGGCCTGGGCAGCGCCGCGCTAGCCGCCCCCCGGAGCCCGACCCTTGAACATCCAGACGAGCCCGCGCCCCTGCGCGGCGGGAACGACCTACACCGTCATCGCCTCGGCCGGCACGGCTCCTTACACGTACACGCTCCAGCCCGCTCCTCCCAACCCGCCCGGGCTCGAGCTGACCGTCGTCGCCGGAGTCGCCTACGTGTCGGTCCCGGCCGGCGCGCCCCGCGGCGCGATCCTCTACGTCGAGGTGGCCGACTCCGCCTCGCCGCCCAGCCTCGGCACCTCCACGAACGCGGTGTCGTAGCCCAGGCAAAGGCTGGCCCCGGGCGGTGCGCGGGCCCGGCCGCGGCCGACGGCCTCCGCTCACCGTGGCTACGGCGATTCCGGGGCCTTCGTCACGGTCGCGAGGCCTCGCGCGGGATCCTCGCAACGGCCCCCTCAGGCAGGGGGAAGGTCTGCGCTCCCCGAGGGACGCAGCCGATGCCTCTTCACCGCCGGGCCCTGGCCGTCTGGGCGCTGCTCCCGCTCGCGGGCTGCGGGGAGACGGCGCCCGAGCCGTCGGGAGCCCCGCCGGAGCGCCGCCCGGCTGAGCCCGCGCACGCGGAGAGGCCCGCCGGACCGCGCGCCGGGGAGCCAGTGCCGGACGCGGCCGACCCCGCCGGGCTGTTCCCCCTGCCGGAGGGCCGCCGCCAGGCGCGTGCCCGGGGCCTGCCGCTGCTCGTGCTCGTCGGCCAGCCGGGCCGGTTCTGTCCTCCGGCCGACCGGCTGCGGCACGGGCTGTGCGCCGACGCCTCGCTGGACGACGTCTGCGTGCGCACGACCCTCGACGGGGCGCCGGGCTCCGACCCGGACGGGCTGCGCCTGCTCTCGCGGGTGCGAGCCTCGCACCCGTTGCCGCCGGTGCTCGTCGTGGCCACGCCCGACCTCGAGATCCTGCACATCCAGGCAGCCGGGCTCATGCCGGTCTACGACCTGGCCGGCGGGGTGCTGCCGTTGGAGGCCGGCCCGCTGCTCGCCGCCGCCGACGTGCGCCGTCTGGTCAAGGACGCGCTGGGCGCGCGCGCCGATGCCGACCGCCGGCTGGTGGAGCTGGCCCACACGGAGGGCGCCGCCGCCCGCCTGGCCGAGGCCGAGATCCTGGCGCGCCGAGGGCGCTGGGAGGAGGCCCTCGGCCGCGTGCCGGAGGGCGTGGGCGAGCGCCTGACGCCGGCCGAGGCCGTGCGGCTCTACGACCTGCTCCAGCTGGTCGGCGAGCCCGAACGGGCCCAGGCGCTGGCCGCGCGGGCCGTGGCCTACCGCGAAGCGGAGCACGGCACGGGTTGGCTCGAGCTGCGCCTCTCGCGCGACGCCCAGGGAGTCCCGCCCGAGCGCGTGGCGGCCCGGCTGGCGGAACCCATCGCCCGGGCGCAGGCGCAGGGCTGGCGCCGGCTCGAGGCCGCGCTGCGGGCGCTGCGCCTGCGGCGTTGCGCCGAGGCCGGCGTCCCGGCTCCGGCGGAAGACCGCGCGGCGGCCGACTCCGCCCCGGCCGACCTGTTCAAGCCGGAGGAGCCCGAAGGCGCGTGGCGGCTGACGGACCTGGCGGAGGCGGCGGCCCGCCGCGGCGACGTCGCGGAGGCCGAGCGTTGGGCGTTGGCCCTGCTCGCGCGCCACCCGGGCTCACCGGAAGCGATCCGCTACCGCCATGGCGCGTTGGACGCGCTCAGGCGAGGGACGCCCTCAGGGCATTGAGCGGTCCAGGGTCACCCGGCTCCGGAGCGCCCGGGAGCCGGCCGGCCCGGCCGAGCCCCTTCCGCACGCGGCGCGTTCGCGTGGGCGCGCTCGGCGAGGTGGTTGACCCACTGGAGCGCCGACGCGGCCAGCGGGAGGAGGTGCAGCCAGTCGAGCCCGGACCACGGGTCCTCGATGGTCAGGAGACGGCCCAACGCGCCGATCCCGAAGCCCGCCGTGCTGACGAGCGCCAGCGCCAGCGAGGCGCCCAGCGGCCGCCGACGCAGCCGCAGCGCCGACACGATCAGTGCCACCCCCACCGCGATCAGCAACGTCGCGATGATCCCCTCGCTCGCTCGGACGCTCACGCGCCCCGACCAGGCCGCCACGAGGTTCACGGGGATCCCTGCGGCCAGCAACGTCCCGTGGAGCAGCCCCACGCCCCACGCCACCGTGGCCAAGGGCCGGCGGACCGGCGCCAGGCCGTCGCCCTGCCCGCCCCCCAGCCGAACGGGGGACGGGAGCGGCGGGCCCGTGTACGGCACCCGGGGTGCTTGGACCAGGGTGCCGCAGGCAGGGCAGGTGCCGTCCTTGCGGGGCATCACGGGGCCGGCGCACTGCGGACACACGGGAAACGCCATGAGGCTCTCCGATTCGCTCCCAAGGGCACAGGCTACCCGGCGGCCCGCCCGGGGGCCAGCGCCCGGCTCCCGCGCGACGCTTGCCCTCTGGGGGGAGCAGCGTGGGACGGCACCCGCTCGCGTCTCCCCGGGGGTCCATCCTGTCGCGCATGGAGCCCCTCCTCCGCCGCCGGCTACGCGTGGTCGGCCTCCTGGTCTTCGGGCTCACGGCGTTCCTGCCCGTGCACGGCTGCGGTCCCACCCCGCGGGACTTCAACCCAGGCGCACGGGGGGTCTCGGGGCCCGGGGAGGAGCGGCGCGTGGACGCGCTCGACGCGGTGCAGGTGCCGCTGAAGGAGATCGGGGCGGCGTTCGCGGAAGGCGCGCGAGCGGGGAGCCCCGCCCTGGCCGTGCGCCGTGTGAAAGCCTGGTACCCCTACCTGCTCCTCCCGCTCTGGCTCGGCCTGCTCGCCTGGGGGCGGCTCGGGCGCGGGTCGGGTGCCGTGCGCGCGGGGAGGGCGGCGCTGGTGCTGGCGTGCGGGATCGCGGCCTTCGAGGCCTGGTACCTCGCGCGCGCCTTCAAGGGCACGGGGCTCCTGCCGCGCGCCTGGCGCTGGCCGGAGGTGGGCGTCGCCTGGCTCGGGGTGTGCGCCGTGCTGTTCGCGCGGCGGGCGGGCCGGGGGCGCAGCGAGCTGGGAGCGTGCCTGTCGGCTCAGGCGCTGCTCGGCGCGCTCCACGGGGTCATGTTCGTGCTCGGCGACGCCCTCGACTGGCTGCGGGACGGGCACGGGCTGGTCCCCACGGGCCGCGCGCTGGTGGCCACCTACCTGCCCGCGTTCTGGCTCGCCGTGGGGGCGCTGCTGGCGGCCGCGGCGCCGGGCTACCTGCGCCTGCCTCCCCCGCGGCCGCGGGGGCCGTAGGATCCCGCCGATGATCAGGACTCCGCGCCTCACGGCTCCGACGCGCGCCGAGGTCGACGCCTCCTACGACCCGTACGTGGCGGCGGCAGCGGCGACGGACGTGTGGCCCGTGCTCTGCGCTCAGCCCGACGAGCTGGAGCGTCTGCTGGGGCGGCTGTCGGAGGAGCGCGCGCGCACGAGCTACGCGCCAGGGAAGTGGAGCGTGAAGCAGGTGATCGGCCACGTGTGCGACAACGAGCGCGTGTACGCCTACCGCATGCTGTGCTTCGCGCGCGGCGATCCCACGCCGCTGCCGAACTTCGACGAGAACCTCTACGCGGCGACGGGCGGCTTCGACGCGCGCCCGCTGCCCGACCTGCTCGACGAGCTGCGTACGGTGCGGGCCAGCACGCTCGCGCTCGTCCGCACGCTCGACGAGCCGGCGCTGAGCCGGACGGGCGTGGCGCGCGGCCTTAGGCTGAGTGTGCGCGCGCTGTGCTGGATCACGGCCGGCCACTGGGCGCATCACGTCGGCGTGTTGCGGCAGCGGTACGGGATCGCGCCCTGAGCGGGGGGCGCGCGCAGGCATGCCCCCCCAGGGCGCTTGGCCAGCCCGAAGCGCCGGAGGGTCGTCGGGACGGGCCCAACGCCCGCCCCTGGAGGACGGTGGAGCGCAGACGGTGACGGCCAGCGGACCCGCGGTGGCGGACCTCCAGCCCTGCGAGCGGTGAACGGCCTGCGTTCCATCGCTCCCGGCCTGCGCTGCCCGCTCGAGGACCCTCGGGTGGGAGGGGTACCCACGCGTTCCGACCCCTCCTCCGGATCGCGCACGACCTCTCCGGTGTCTTGGCCCTCCACCGTGGACTGACGGCGCGCGCTGAACGCGCGGAGGGAGCGGGCGACCTCCGATCCTGGGCTCTCAAGGGCCCTCCCCCTTCGTGAAGCGCGCGCCGCGCAAGGAGCGACCCCCCGATCCGGCCCTTTCCACGGAGGTTCCGAAGTCGCTGCTCGGGAGCCTGCCCGTTCGGGCGCGGCACGGACGGTCCCGGGCAAGGAGGCGAGGCGACAGCGAGGCCGGAGCCACCGCCGAGGCAGGGCGACGCCGCCCGAGGCCGTTGGGGCCCGCCCGGACCGCGACACCCACGAGCCCGCTCGTTCAGGACGGGGTCGGGACCGGGCCTCTGATCCGGTCGATCGGCTGGTCGGGAACGCTCCCTCAGACGAAGCCTAGTGCCGCCGGTCCGAAGTTCGAGGCGGGATGGGGAGGCCCCAGGGACCAG
>CAZPOZ010000096.1:0-8884 GCA_964588235.1 uncultured Planctomycetales bacterium | reverse complement strand
CGGGCGAGAAGATGACGGTGGCCTGCGCCCTCACGGCCGGCGACAGCGACAACCTGTTCGTGGGCCGCAACGGGCTCTTCTACGACCGCAAGGGCCGCGACTGGGACGCCTCGATCGCGAAGATCGTGGACAACCCGATCAGCATCGGCCAGGCGTTCTTCGGCCCGTACAAGAAGCTGCTGCGCTGGATCGAGGAGCAGGTCGCCAAGCGCGCCGCCGCGGCCGACGACGCGGCCAACGCACGCCTGCAGTCGGCGGCCTCCGCCACGGCCGAGGCGGCCAAGGCCGGCGCCGCCGCGGCGCCCAAGCCCAAGCTCGACATCGGCGTCGTGGCCGCCCTGGGCGTGGCCGTGGGCGGCATCACCGCCGCGTTGGGCGCCCTGCTGCAGGCCTTCTTCGGGCTGGGCCTGTGGATGCCGCTGGGCCTGGTGGGCCTGGTGCTGCTGATCAGCGGACCCTCGATGCTCATCGCCTGGCTCAAGCTGCGGCGCCGCAACCTGGGCCCGATCCTCGACGCCAACGGCTGGGCGGTGAACACGCTGACGAAGATCAACATCCCCCTGGGGCGCTCGCTGACCGACACGGCCGCCCTCCCCCCGGGCAGCGAGCGCTCGCTCGTGGACCCCTACGCGCCGAAGAAGCCGCTCTGGCGCCGCAGCCTCAAGTGGATCGTGCTGCTGGGGCTGATCGCCTTCGGCCTGTGGAAGACGGGGTACCTGCACGACTGGCTGCCGCAGCACGTGCCCGACCCCGAGCACCTCTGGCTGCGAACGCGCCCCGCGCCCGCCGATCCCTGCGCGCCGCCGCCCGTGGCCGCGCCCTCCGCGCCGTCGCCGGCCGGGCCGCGGTAGCGGCCCCGCTCAGGCCGGGCTGGCGGGCGGACGGCGCGAGGCCAGCAGCGAGGCCACCACGCCCACGGTCAGGATCAGCGCGATGGCGCCCAGCGAGAGGCCGATGGGGATCTTCACGTGGTGCGTCAAGGCCATCTTCACGCCGATGAAGGCCAGCAGCACGATCAGGCAGGCCTTCATGTAGACGAGCCGGCTCATCAGGTCGTGGACCGCGAAGAAGAGCGAGCGCAGGCCCAGGATGGCGAAGACGTTGCTGGTGAACACCAGGAACGGGTCGGCCGTGACCGCCAGCACGGCCGGGATCGAGTCCAGCGCGAAGATCACGTCCGTGATCTCCACGCTGAGGAGCACGAGGAACAGCGGCGTGACCGCCCGGCGCCCGTCGGCCAGGCGCGTCCAGAAGCGCCGTCCGTCGTAGGCCGGGCTGACGGGCACGAACCGGCGCACGATGCGGATCATCAGCCCCTTGTCGGGGTGGAGCTCCTCCTCGCTGCGGTCGAGCGCCATCTTCACGGCGGTGAAGAGCAGCAGGGCGCCGAACACGTAGGCCATCCAGGAGAAGGCCGTGAACAGCGCCGTGCCCACCGCGATCATCACGCCGCGCATGACGAGCGCGCCCAGGATGCCCCAGAACAGCACGCGGTGCTGGTGCTCGGCCGGCACGCGGAAATGCCCGAAGAGCAGGGCGATGACGAAGATGTTGTCCACGCTCAGGCTCTTCTCGATCAGGTAGCCCGAGAGGTACTCCATCACGGCCTGGCGCCCGCCCACGTCGGCCGGGGCGCAGACGCCGATGCCGCAGACGTGGTTCTCGTAGAGCAGGTAGACCACGCCCGTGAAGGCCAGCGCGACCGCCACCCAGACGCCCGTCCAGAGCAACGCCTCCTTGGCGGCGATGGCGTGCGCCTTGCGGTGGAACACGCCCAGGTCCAGGGCCAGGCAGCCGAGCACGAAGACGAGGAAGCCGGTCCAGAGCAGCAGCATCGGGTCGTGGGCCTCCGCCGGTGGGGCGCAGGAAGGGTCGCGCGGGAGGATAGCGGCCGTCGTCGCGAGCCCCCCGCGCAATCGGCCCTGCCCCGGCGGTAGAACGGGGGGGTGCGCGGAGGCGATCCCATGCGTGCGGGCGAGCGCGGAGCGTGCGAGGGGGAAGGGAGGGGGAAGGGGCGCAAGCGGGCCGTCTCGGCCCTCCCTGCCCTGCTCGCGCTGTTGGCGCTGCTGCGCCTGGGGCCCGGGCCCGCCGTGGCCGCTCCCGCCGAGCCTGCGCTCATCCTGGGCAACGGGCTGACGCTGGTGCTCCGGCCCGTGCCCGGGGCCGCCGACGTGGCGCTGGCCCTGTTCCTCAAGGTGGGCGAGCACCACGAGCCGGCGGGGCGCAGCGGGCTGGCGCACCTGTGCGAGCACGTCCTCGTCACGGCGGCGGCCGGCGGCGTCCCCGCGCGCAGCGCCGAGGCGCTGGCCGCGCGCTACCCGAAGGGGCACAGCGCGCAGACCGTGGACCGGACGACGTTCGTCGGCTGGGTCGCCCCGGCCGCGCGGCTCGAGGAGGAGCTCGGCGAGCTGGCGGCGCGGCTCTCCGCGCTCGAGGTGACGGAGGGCGACCTCGCCCGGGAGAAGCCGCGGGTGCTGGCCGAGGTGGCCCACATGTTCGACCGGGTCCCTGGGCTCGCGGCCTACAACCGGGCGCGCGAGCGGGCGCTGAGGAACCGCGCCGGCGGCCGCCGGGCCGGGTTGCCCGAGCACGTGCGCTCGTTGACGCTCGAGGAGGTGCGCGCGTTCGCCTCACGGCACTACCGGGCGCGCAACGCCGTGCTGGCGGTCGTCGGGGGGTTCGAGCCCGAGGCGCTGCGGACGCTGGCGACGCGGCTGCTCGGCCCGCTTCCGGCCGGGGAGCGCCCCGTCGAGCTGCCGGCGCCGGCCACGGTGGGCGCCGCGCCCGTGGACCTGCTCGACGTGGAGGATGCTCCCAGCGGCGTGGAGGGGCGCGTGTGCGTGGCCTACCCGGCTCCGCAACCCGGGGCGGCGGGCTACGCCGCCTTCCTCACCCTCGTGGCCCGGCTGCTCCCGCTGGGCGCTCCGTCCCCGGGCGACTTCCCTCCGCCCATCGCCTTCGCGCCGCTCGACGAGCCCGGGGCGCTCTACGTGTCGTCGCCGCTCACCCCGGGGCAGGCGCCCGAAGACGCCGTGGCGGCGGTCCACGAGCGCGTGCGTCGGCGCGTGATGGAGCCGTGGTCGGCCCGCGACGCGGTGAAGGTCTTGGCCGTCTACGGGCCGATGCTGGGGCTGACGCCGATCCCCGACGCGATCGCCGCGCAGAACCCGTACGTCGTCGCGCTCGGGCTTGCGTTCCGCGCCGCCTACGGCCTCGACCCGGCGGCGCTGCGCCGGGAGCTGCGGGCGCTCGAGGAGGCCGACCTGCCCGCCGTCGCGGCCCGGCTGTTCGATCCGCTGGCGGCCGGCGCGGCGGTCGTGCGCGTGCTGCGCTGACGCCTCCTACGCGACTTCCGGCCCGGGCTCGACGGCCGACAGGTTCTGCAGCTCGGGCACCTCGTCGGGCCCGATGCGCAGCTCGCCCACCAGGCTCGCGCCGTCGTCCACCTGCAGCCAGGAGGCGCGCAGGTCGGCCTTGACCTTCGCCTGGCGCCCGACCCGGATGCCGGTCATCGAGACGGCGTCGCCGGTGAGCGTGCCGTCGATCACCAGGTCGTCGGCGCGCACCGCGGCCACCACGATGCCCTTCTTCGTCACGTGCATGCGGTTGGCCGTGGCGAAGCGCCGCACGGCCACGTAGCCGTCCACCTCGAGCGCCTCGGTCACCACCCGCGCGTGGCAGTGGGGGCAGGAGATCGACTTGGCGTGCATCGAGACCCGCACGGCGGCGTCGCACGCCGTGCACAGGGTCCAGCGCTGCTCGCCGTCGTAGGCGGGGGGCATCGACGTGGGGACCGACGAGGGGCGTCACGACCCCGTGGAGCGCGCGCTCCACGGGGTCGCGGGCGCCGTCAGCGGCGCAGGGCGCCGGCCACGCCGATGGCCGGGCGCATGCCGTCGCCCGCGTGCGCCCCGGGGCCGGCGGCCGGCACGCCCTCGACGGTCACGCCGGCGCCTACCTCGCAGCGGCCCACGAAGGTGGCGCCCTCGACGACGTTGAGCTTGGAGGCCTTCAGGTCGCCGCGCAGCTGGCAGGTGGCGCGCAGCTCGGCGCGGTCGCGCACGCTCACGTTGCCCTCGATCGAGCCTTCGACCACGATGCTGCCGGCCTTGATCTCGGCCTTCACCTTGCCTTCGCGGCTCACCAGCACCCGGCCGGGGGTGGTGATCGCACCCTCGAACTGGCCGTCGATGCGCACCCCTCCCTGGAAGGTCAGCTCTCCCTTGAACTGCGCATCGGCGCCGATGACGGTGGCGAACTCCTCGGGACGCACGGTATCGACCATGGCGGGGGCCTCCGGGTGGTGGGTCCACCCTACGGCGCAGGGGTGACGTCGATCTCCCAGGCCCCTCGGGCGGGAGGCGGGGCGGCGGAGCCGCAGGTGGCGGGCAGCCCGGCGTCTCAGTGGCATGGCCATCCAAGTAGGGGTGGAGCCCCTCGAAGGGGGAGACCCCGCACGCGGATTGGCTTACGGACGGTCTCTGCAGGCCGTGCCCAGGCAGCCGGCGCGCCGGGCCGGTAGCGGCCTGAGCGCCCGGCTCCAGCGCGCCGCACGTGCCTCGCATCGCCCCTCTCGGTGGCGTTGCGTCTCAGTGGACGAAGGAGCCCAGCAGCAACCCGGCGGCCACGAGCAGCAGCAGCAGCGCCAGCGCGAGCAGGCCGCCGGTGTCGGAGTCGTCGCCCGAAGGCGTGGGGTGGCCCTGCCCGTGGCCGTGGGCCGGCCCGTGGGGGAGGGGCTGGGCGGGCGCGGGCGCCGCGAGGCGGGCGGGAGGAGGCAGGGCCGGCGCCAGGGCCGGCGCGACGACCGGCTCCACCCGCTGCTCGACCCGCGCCTCGCCCCTGGGCTCGGGCGTCGGCGCGGACGCGGGCAGGGGCTGCGGCGCCGGCGGCCGGGGCGCCGGGGGAGCGCTCGCGGCGCGCTCCAGACGTTCGGCCAGCCGGGCGATCTCGGCCTTGAGCGTCGAGTCCTTCTCGCTGGCCGAGGCCAGCAGCACCTGCAGCGAGGCCTCGAGCTCGCGCGCGCGGCCGTCGAGGGCCTCGGCGCGCTGCGTCGCGCCCTCGAGGGCCTCGGCCAGGGCGCGCGCCCGCTCCTCGGCCTCGCGCGCCCGCTCCGAGGCCAGGCCCACGGCCCGCTCGAGCTGGCCTGCCCGCTCGGAGAGGCGCGCGCCGGCCTGCTCGGCCGCCTCCGCACGCTTCTCGGCCGAGAGCGCCCGCGCGGCCACGCCCTGCAGGTCGGTCACCCGCGCGCGCTCGGCCGCGTCGGTGCGCTGGCGCAGCTCGGCCAGGGCGCTCGCCAGGGCCGGCACGCGGCCGGCGGCCTCGGCCAGGCGCCCCTCCAGCTCGGCCAAGGCCTGCCCCGCCTGCTGCTGCCCGCGCTCGAGGTTCTCGGCGCGCGCCGAGACCTCCTCCAGGCTGCCCCGGAGCCCCTGCTCGCTGGCGCGTACGAAGGCCTGCGCCGTCTCGAGGTGCCCCCAGGAGACCTTGCCGGTCTCCTTGAGCGTGGCCACGAGGCCGGCCACGTCGGACGAGAGGCGCGCGTCGCGGCGCCGGGCCAGCCAGTGGAAGCCCAGCACCACGAGCACCGCGGCCAGCAGCCCTCCCCAGAGGTCGGGAGCCGTGGTCGTGAAGGGCAGGTCGAGCGCGAGCGGCATCGCCGGTTCCTCGGGAGGGGGACGCCGTGGCCTCCCCCTGCGAACGGGGACGAAACGCGCACTGTACGCGCCTCGCGGGGCTCCGGGAGCGATGGCGCGGGCGTCGGTGGCGTCCTGGCGCGCTGCCCCCGCGCGCGTGCGGCGCGCCGGGATCGGGAACGCTCAGGCCCGCCTCGGCTCGCCGCGCAGGCCGCCTGCGCGGCCTCAGGTGAGCTGGATCACGGTCCCCGTCTCGCGCGCGTGCTGGCAGACGTGCAGCAGCCGGCAGCAGGCCAACGCCTCCTGGCCGTAGCGCTCCCAGCCGCGCCGGGCGCCGCGGCCCTCGAACGCCGCCAGGAGCAGCGGCGCCTCCGGCGTGAGGTCCTCGGGCAGGCCCAGCGCCTGGGCGATGCGCCGGCACTCGGCCTCCAGGCGCAGGGCCGAGCCCACGTCGCCACCCGAGAGCTCGTCGGGGTCGGCCGGCAGGGGGGCGGGCAGATCCCGTGGCAGGTAGTAGCCCTCGCAGTCGCTGTGCAGGATCAGGTGGTCGAACCCGTGGAGCGGGGCCGTGGCCTTGCGCGAGAGCCGCCCCCACAGCCCGCCACGGCGCAGGCCGGTGCGCGCGTAGTAGGCCTGGAGCACGGGATCGTCGGCGGCGTCGGGGCCGGCCGGCTCCGGCAGCCGGCCGTAGGCCGCCAGGTGGGCGCCCGCGCGGCGCAGCGCGTGCAGCGGCCCCTGGCCGAGGAGGTCGAGGGCCAGGCTCGGCGCGTCGGGCGGCTCCACGTGGTCGGGGAGGCCCTGGCGCGCCAGCACTCGGTTCAGGGCGGCCAGCTCGCTCGTCAGGAAGGCGCGCGCCTCGGGGTCGGCGGCCGCCTCGCCGCCGAGCAGCCCGGCCACGAACGTCAGGCCCATGGGAAGCGTCCTCGCGCGGGGCAGCGACCCGCGGAGGGAACCTACCAGCGCCGGCCCCCCGGCCGGAGCGCGCCGCTCGCGCGCAGGGGAGCCGGCTTCGGGCACCACCCGCCCGGAGGGGCCCGCCGGAGGTGAGCGCGAGCGGTGCCGCCGCCTCTCGCCCCCCGGCGCCGCGCGGCGAGGATGCAGCGCCGCTCTCCCGCTGCGGAGCCCGAATCCCCGTGGACTGGCTGTGGAACTTCGACGACCTGGCCCGCTACGGCGGCTGGGACTTCCTGGGGATGGCCCTCACCTTCACGTCGCTGCTGCTGCTGGGCCGGCGGCGGCGGGAGGGGTTCCTCGTGGGCGCGTTGGCCAACGCGGCCTGGCTGGTGTTCGCCTGGAAGTCGCGCAGCGCGGCCACCGTGTTCGCCAACGTGCTGTTCGGGGGCATGAACCTCTGGGTCTGGATGCGCTGGCGGTCGGCCGCGGCCCCGGCCCCGGCCTCCGGACCCGTGCTGACCCCGCCCCCGGGCCGCTGAGCGGCGAGGGCGCCCGACCGGCGGCGCGGGACGCGGTGCGCGGGCCGGGCCCGTCGCTTGGGCGCAACGCCCCCCCCCCGGGTCGCGACCCGAAGCGCGTGCGGCGCGCTTGAGCCGGGCGCTCAGGCGCGGGCTCCCGGCTCCCGGACCGGGGCCCCCGCGCGCGCGGCGCGCGCCTCCGCCAGGCGCACGGCCGCCTGGATGTGACCCAGGTGGCTGAAGGCCTGGGGGAAGTTGCCCAGCGGCTGACCCGTGCCGGCCTCCATCTCCTCGGCGAACAGGCCCAGGTCGTTGGCGCAGGCGCACGCGCGCGCGTGGAGCCCCTCGGCCTCCTCGAGCCGGCCGAGCAGGGCCAGGTTCTCGACGAGCCAGAAGGTGCAGGCCACGAAGGTGCCCTCCGAGCCCAGGGCCCCGTGCATCTCGTTGCGCCAGATGAAGCCCTCCGGCGAGCCCAGGTGCCGGCGCACGGCCTCGATCGTCGAGCGCATGCGCGGGTCGTCGGCGGGCAGGAACCCCACGAGCGGGATCTGCAGCACGGCGGCGTCGAGCACGTCCTCGCCGAAGGCCTGCACGAAGGCGCCGCGCGTCGTGCTGAAGCCGCGCTCGAGCACCTCGGCGCGCAGCAGGTCGCGCTGCTCGGCCCAGCGGGCGACGTCGCCGGGCAGCCCGCGGAGGCGGGCCAGGCGCACGGCGCGGTCGAGCGCGACCCAGGCCATCACCTTGCTGTGCACGTGGTGCTTGCGCCCGGCGCGCGTCTCCCAGATGCCCTCGTCGGGCTCGCGCCAACGGTCGGCGACCAGGTTGGCCACGCGGGTGAGGAAGCGCCAGCGCTCGGGCTGGAGCTCGGCCGTGAAGCGGTGCCCTTCGTGCACGGCGTCGAGCAGCTCGCCGTAGACGTCGAGCTGGAACTGGCCGTGCGCCGCGTTGCCCACGCGCACCGGCTGCGACCCCCGCCAGCCCTCCAGCTCGGGCAGCTCGTGCTCGACCAGCCGGCGCTCGCCGCCGATGCCGTAGACCAGCTGCAGGTCGCGGGCGCGCCCGACGGCCGCCCAGTCGAGCCACTGCAGGAAGGCCTGGGCCTCCTCCTGGTAGCCCAGGCGGAAGAGCGCGTGCAGCATGAAGGAGGCGTCGCGCAGCCAGGTGAAGCGGTAGTCCCAGTTGAGCGCGCCGCCGACGCGCTCGGGCAGCGAGGTCGTGGGCGCGGCCACCACCGCCCCCGAGGGCTCGTAGGTGAGGGCCTTGAGCACGAGCGCGCTGCGCAGCACGTGCGCGCGGTCGGGGCCCTCGTAGACGCCGTGGGCCGCCCAGTCCTCCCAGAAGCGGCGGGCCGAGCCGATCCAACGCTGCACCTGGCGGGCGCTGATCGGCAGCACGCCCGGCGCGTAGCGCGGGTCGTAGCGCAGCACGGTGGACACCGACTCGCCGGCCCCGAGCAGGCCCTCGGCGACGAAGGCGTCCTCGCGCACGTCCAGCCGGGCCGTGGCCGAGAGCGTGAACCCGTGGGGCCCGCCGTGGGCGTGGCCCAGATGGGGGGCCGGCAGGCCCAGGTGCGGGACGAAGGTGCCGTAGTCGAAGCGCGGCGCGCACACGAGCCGCCAGCGCACGCTGCCCCGCAGGCACTGGAGCTGGCGCACCAGGCGCTCGCGCACGACCAGCTCGTTGGGCGCCTCGGGGGCCGCGTGCGGGTGCACGGGCATGGCGTCGGTCAGCACCGCCCGGCCCGGGGGGCCGTCGAAGGTGGTATCCAGCACGTTCGTGCCCGGCAGGTAGCGCCGTGTGACCCGCTCGGCCTCCGGCACGTGCAGCTGGGTGCGCAGGGCG
>CAZPOZ010000095.1:0-8927 GCA_964588235.1 uncultured Planctomycetales bacterium | reverse complement strand
CCGGGACCCGGCGCGGCAGGGCCGCGTGCCCGCCCCGCCCGCCCCCGCCCGGCCTGCACCGGCGGTCAGCCTCGTCGTGCCCTGCTACCAGGAGGAGGAGGCGCTCGGACCCTTCGCGGCGCTGCTCCCGACCCTGCTCGACGACCTGGGGGAGGCGGAGGCGCTGTTCGTGGACGACGGGTCCACCGACGGCACGGCCGGCCGCCTCGAGGCCTTGGCCGCCGCCGATCCGCGCGTGCGCGTGCTGCGGCACCCCTGCAACCGTGGCGTGGGCGCCGCCGTGCGGACCGGGCTCGCCGCGGCGCGGGGCGCGGTCCGCGTGGTCTACGACGCCGACGCCACCTACCCCCCCGGGGACGTGGCCCGGCTCGTGGCCGAGGTCCGGGGCGGCGCCGACGTGGCTGGGGCCACGCCCCTGGCCCCCGGCGGCGGCCTCGACGGGGTGCCCTGGGCCCGGCGGCTGCTCACACGCGCCGCGGCGGCGGCCTACCGGATGGCGCTCGGCCCGAGCGCCGGCCGGCTGACGACCTTCACCTGCGCCTTCCGGGCCTACGGGCCCCGCGCGCTCCCCTGCGTGGGCCCGGGGGAGGAGGGCTTCGGGGCCGCGGCCGAGATGCTGGGCCGGGCCCTGCTGGCCGGGCTCCGCGTGGTCGAACGGCCCTCGGTCCTGCGCGCCCGCAGCGAGGGGCGCAGCAAGCTGCGCCTGCTGCGCGCGCTCCCGGGCCACGCCCGGGTGCTGCTGTCGCTGTGCGCGCGTCGGGCCCGGAGGCGCCGCGGCGGATGACGGCGGCGTGATGCCGGGCCGGGACCGTGGGCGGTCGCGATGCCCGCCTCCCCCCCGGCAGAGTCGAAGGCTCCGGCGCCCGAGGCGGAGCGTCGCCGGCAGGCGCTCGCGCTCAACCGCACGCACGCCATGGCCGGCCTGCGGGCGCGCGGCGGCCGGCTCGTGCGCTGGATCGAGGAGCGCCGCCGCCGCCTCGTGGCCTTGCGCGTGCTCCGCGCGCGGCCACGGCTGGTGCTCGACGTGGGCTGCGAGGACGGCTGGATCGCCGCCGGCTACGCCGACCGTGTGGAGCGCGTGGTCCTGGCCGACCTGGATCCGGAGGCGCTCGCGGCCTCGCCGCTCGTCGGTCGGCCCAACGTGGAGCGCGTGGTCGCCGATGCGCTCGAGCCCGGGGCCCTGCGCCGTCACCTGGGCGGCGCGCGCGCCGACGTGATCGTGCTCAGCGCGCTGCTCGAGCACCTGCACGAGCCCGCGGCGGCCCTGCGGGCCCTTGCCGGCCTCCTCGCCCCAGGGGGGGTGTTCGTGGTCTACGTGCCCGCGGACCGCCCGATCCTGCTGCTCAAGCGGCTGCTCAAGCTCACGCGCCTGGGAGGGCTGGTGAAGGGGCTCTCGCTCGAGCCGGCGCCGGGGCACGTGCAGACCTTCACCCGCCCTCGGCTGCGCCGCCTGCTCGCCGCCCAGGGGGCGCTGCGGGCGCTCAGCTTCGATCCGGCCGCGCTGGGCTACGTGGCCGTGCTCCGGCCGCCGCCCGGGGGCGGCTGAGCATGTGCGGCTTCGTCGCCGTCGCCCGCGACCCGGCCGCCGGGCCGGTGACCGCCGCCGAGCTGGTCCCGCTGCTCGCGCGCCTGAGGCACCGCGGGCCCGACGGGGCGGGGCTCGTCGTGGTCCGGGGGGTGGGGCTGGCCGCCGCGCGCCTCGCGATCCAGGGCGACGCGCGCGGCGACCAGCCGGTCGGCGGGGCCGAGGGGCGGCTGGCCGTGGCCTTCAACGGCGAGCTGTTCGCGCGCGCCGCCCGCGCGCTGCGCGCCTGGCTGACGGGCCGCGGGCTCGGGGCGCCGCCCCCCGAGGCGGGGGACACGGCCCTGCTGGCCGCCGCGCTCGCGGCCGACGTCGGCGCTGAGGGGCTGGGCGGGGCCGGCACGCGCGCTGCCGCCGAGGCCGTGCGCGCGAGCGGGATGGGCGCCATGGTGGCCGCCGACCTCGTCCGCGGGACCCTGTGGTGCGTGCGCGACCCCCTGGGGGTCAAGCCGCTGGCCGTGGGCCGCCCGGCCGGGGCGCGCGAGGTCTGGTGCGCCTCCGAGCTGACCCCGCTGCTGTGCGTGCCGGGCCTCGCCCCGCGCCTGTCGGTCCCCGGCCTCGCCCCGTTGTACGGGCGCGCGGCGCTGCACGCGCAGACGCCGTTCGCCGGCCTGGCCCTGCTCGGGCCCGGCTCCTCGCTCGCGCTCGAGCCGGGCAGGCCCGAGCCCGGCTGGCCCGAGCCCGGCAGGCCCGAGCCCGGCAGGCCCGGGCACGGCAGCACGCCGGAGCCCGCGCCCGGGCGGGCTGCCGCCGAGGCGGGGCTGGCCCGGGCCCTGGCGGCGACGGCCTCCGAGGCTGCCGGCGGGGACGCCCCTGCGACGCTGTTCCTGTCGGGCGGGCTCGACTCGGCCGCCGTGGCGGCCTTCGCGGGCCGGGCCGACCTGCGGGCCCTCACCGGCCGCTTCGCGCCCGCGGGGGGGGCCTTCGACGAGAGCGCGGCGGCGGGCGAGGTCGCCCGGCAGCTGGGCCTGGCGCACGAGGTGCTCGACCTGAGCGACGCCGACCTGCTCGACGACCTGAGCGCCGTCGTGCGCGCCCTGGAGCTGCCCGTGGCCGGGCCGGGCTCCCTGGCCCTGTGGCGGCTGGCGCGGCACGCGCGTCGCCAGGGGCGCATCGTGCTCACCGGGACGGGGGGTGACGAGCTGCTGGGCGGCTACGCGCGCCTGGCCCTGGCCCTGGGCCGGGAGGGGCCCTGGACCCGCGGCTACGAGCCCCTGGCCGGGCGGCTGCGCGCCGTGGTCGGGCCCGGCGAGCGCTTGCGCGCCGCCCTGGACCGGCGGGGCGATCTCGCACCGCTGCTCGACCCGGGCTGGCGCGCCACCCTGGAGGCCCAGCACCGCGCATGGGAGGAGGCCGAGCCCGGTCCGGGGGCCGACGAGCCCTGGGACACGGCGCTGCGGCTGGAGGTCTTCGGCGGCACCCTGCCCACGCTGCTGCACGTGGAGGACCGCGTGCTGATGGCCCACGGGCTCGAGGGCCGGCCCGTGCCCTGCCTGGGCGACGTGCCCGCGGCGGCCCTGGCGCTGCCGGCCTCGTGCCGCGTGGGCCCCGACGGGGAGGGCAAGCCCGTGCTCCGGGCGCTGCTGCGGGGCCGCATCCCGGAGGCCGTGCGCAGCGAGCGCGTCAAGCGCGGCTTCCCCACCCCCTTCGCCCGCGCCGCGGTCGGGGCGGGCCGGGCCGTCGCCGCGGCGCTGCTGGACGACCGACGCTTCCTCGAGCGGGGCTGGTGGGACGTCGCGGCCTGCCGTGCGCTTCTGTCCGAGCGCCGGCCGGGCCATGATCGCGCCCTCTTCGCCCTGCTGTCGTGGGAGACCTGGGCGCGGCTGTTCCTCGACGGCGACGCCCTCGCCGCGTCGCCCCAGGCCCCGCCCCCCGCGCCCCCCGGAGATCCCCGCCGATGACCGCCCGCGCCGTCGCGCCCGCCGAGCCGGGCCACGGGCCGCCGCCCGGGAGCCCGGCCCGCCGTCGCCTTCTCCTGCTGCTCGCCCTGGCGGCCCTCCTGGCCCACCTGGGCTGGGCGCCCGGGGAGCCGGGCACGGTGCTGGGCGCCAGCACGTTGAACTACGACGACCCCCAGGTGCTGGCGGCGGCGCGCGGGAGCCGCGTCGCCGACCTGTTCACGGGGATCACCTACTACGCCTACAAGCCGCTCTACTTCCTGAGCCTCAAGCTCGACCTGCTGCTCGACGGCGACGGCGCGGGCCTGACGCACGCCGTGAACCTGCTGCTGTTCCTGGGCTGCGTCGTGCTGCTGGCGCGCCTGCTGCTCGACCTGACGGGCTCGGCCTTCGTCGCGGGCGCGGCCGCGCTGCTGTTCGCGGTCCACCCGGTCCACGTCGAGAGCGTGGCCTGGGTCTCGGGGCGCAAGGACGTGCTCTCGCTGCTGCTCGTGCTGGCCGCGCACCTGTCGTACCGCTCGGCGCGGGCCGCCGGGCGCGTGCCGCTGCTGGCCGCCCTGCTGCTGGCGCTGGGCGGGCTGTCCAAGGGCACCGTCTGGACCTGGGCCGGGCTGTTCGCGCTGGACGAGCTGCTCGAGCGCCGCCGCGGCGGGCCGCCGGGGGCCTGGCGGCGGCTGCTCCCCAGCCTGCTGGTGGCCGCGGGCGGCGTGACCCTGGATCTGATCGTGGGCCTGCGCTACGGCCCGGGCGCGGTCGAGCACGGCGTGGGCACCGCCTCGCTGGCCGCGGCCGTGAGCGGCGTGCACGCCTCCTACCTGGCGCGCCTGCTCGTGCCCCTCTCGCTCTCGCTGGACTACGCGGTCGACCCGGCCGGCTCCTGGGCGGCGCCCGGCGCGTGGGCGGGGCTGCTCCTCGCCGCGGGCGCCCTCGGGCTGCTGCTCCACGGGCTCCGGCGCGGTCGCGCGCTGCCGGTGCTGGCCGCCGGCCTGTGGATCCTCTGCCTGCTGCCGGTGAACAACCTCTGGCCCCGGACCAGCACGCTCATGGCCGACCGCTACCTGCTCGGGGCGGCCGTGGGCCCGTACCTGCTGCTGGGCGCGCTGCTGGCGCGGCTGCCCTCGGGCCGGGGCCTGGCCCTGGGCCTGGCGGCCGTGCTGCTGGGGGCGTCGTCGGTGGCGCGCACGCGCGCCTTCTTCGACTCGCAGCGCGCCTGGGCCGACGCGCAGGCCGCCCGCCCCGGCAGCGCCTTGGCCTGGATCCAGGGCGGGCTCGACGCCGCCATGCGGGGGGCGCACGTGGCGGCGCTGGGCGACGCCGACCGGGCGCTGGCGCTCGCGCCGCGCGACGAGCTGCGGGTGAAGGCCCTGCTGCTGCGCTGCGGCGCGCTGCTGGGGCTCTCCCGCAGCGAGGAGCTGCTGCGCGAGGCGGGGGAGGCGGGCGCCCTGGCGCGCGCCCTCACCGCGCGCCTGCCCGAGGCGCGGGCGGCCGAGGGCCGCGCCGTGGAGGCCGAGGCCGAGGTCTTCCGCGGCCAGGCGCTGGAGGCCCGGGGCGACGACGCGCTCGCCCGGCTGGCCTACGAGCGGGCCGCGCAGCTGGACGACCGGAGCGCCGTCGCCCACTACAACCTGGGCAGCCTGCTCGCCCGCCCCGAGGCGGCCGAGCGGGGCTACGAGCGCGCGCTCCGGCACCTGAGGCTGGCGCGCTCGCTGGCCCGCGAGGGCCGGCCCGAGCTCGCGCTCACGGCCGACCTGCAGTACGCGACGGTGCTGGCGCTGGCCGGCCACCCCGACGACGCGCTGCGCCTGCTCGACGAGGCCGAGCGCGAGCACGGGCGCGCCGGCGAGCTGCTGATCGCGCGCGCGCAGCAGCGGCTGGCCGCGGGGCAGGCCCGGCGGGCCCTGGAGGACCTGGAGGCCCTGCGCCGCGAGCACCCGGAGCATCCGCGGGCCGCGCGGCTGGTCTACGACCTCTACGTGGAGGACGGGCAGCGCCTGCTCAAGGAGGGCCGCCGCCAGCGCGAGGGCTCGGTGCTCGCCCGCGCGCTGGCGCGCTTCGACGAGGCGACGCGGCTCGAGCCCGACTGGCCCGAGGCCTGGCTCGGGGCGGGCGACTCGCTCTACGAGCAGGCGCGTCTGACCGACGCCCGGGAGCGCTACCGCCGCGCCGTGGCCGCGGCGCCCAAGGCCGCCTGGATGCGCTCGCTGGTCGTGCGGGCCACCGTGCTGGAAGCCGCGTTCACCGCGCGCCACGCCCGCGAGGCGAGCCTCAGGCGGGTGGCCGCGCGGGGCATGGCCGACGCGCTGGCCGAGGGCACCGAGCGCATCGACCTGGGCCTTGCGCCGCTGGAGGCCGAGCTGCCCTCGCTGCGCGCCGTGGCGGGGACCTTCGCCCGCGGGCAGGCGCCCGCCGACGCCTGGGCCGAGGGCGTGCTCGTGGCCGCGGCCTTCCTCGCCGTGGGCGACGACGCCCGGGCCCAGGCCGAGCTGGTGCGGGTGCTGGCCGAGCGTCCCCAGGAGCACGGCGCGCCGGAGGTGCTCGAGGCCGCCCTGTTCCTGCGCGCGGGCATCTACGAGCGCGCCTCCTCGCCGGAGTCGTACCGCGAGGCGCGCAACGACTACGCGCTGCTGGCCACCCTGCGGCCCGAGGACCCCACGCCCCGCCTGCGATCGCTCAACGTCGAGCTGCGCACGGCCGTCAGCCGGCGCGAGATCGCCCGCGGCTGGTACCCGGGGGAGGAGCGGGTGAAGGCGGCCGCGGAGCGCGTCGCCGCGGTCAAGGCTCGCCCGGCCGACGCCCCCGCGCTCACCCCCGGCGGGTTGGCCGCCTACGAGGAGGCCGAGGCCACCCTGAGGGACGCCCGCCGCCTGACGGAGGCCGAGGCGGCCCTGGCCGAGGTGACCGCGCGGGTCGTGGCCTTCGCCGACGCCGAGCCCGGCAGCGCCGAGGCCGGCCTGGTGGCCGTGCAGGCCGAGATGCTGCGGCAGGGCTGGATCCCGGCGCTCAAGCGGCTCAACGCGCTGCGCGAGCGCTTCCCGGGCAACCTGAACGTGCTGCGGGGCCAGGCGGCCGTCTACGTGAACCAGTACCCCGTGACGCAGGACCGCATGCTCATCCAGGAGGCGCTCAACGCGCTGCAGCAGGCGGCCTCGCTCGACCCCCGCGACCCGCGCACCGCCCTGGACGCCTCCCAGGCGCGGCGCGTGGCCGGCGACCTGCAGGGCGCGCTCGCCCTGGCCCAGCGCGCTGCCACCTACGAGAACCTGCCGGGCGGGCCCGCCGCGGTGGCGCTGGCCGGCCTGACCGTGGCCTTGGGCGAGAAGGCCCTGGACGGCGGCGACGAGAAGGGGGCCCGGCAGGCCGTGGAGGCCGCCCGGCGCATCGACCCGGGCGGCGCGGCCTCGTTCGTGCTCGAGGCGCGCGTGCTGCTCGAGCGCGGCCGCCGCGCCAACGAGGCGCTCGTGCCGGCCATGCGCGCCAAGGAGCTCGAGCCGGCCAACGTCGCCGTGGATCGCCTGCTCTCGCGCATCTTCTACCAGCGCGGGCTGGCGGGCACCCTGGGGGTGCACGCCCTGCGGGACCCCGTGGAGCCGGCGCGCCGCGATCCGGCCGCCTGGGCGGCGCTGGACGAGGCCGGCCGGGCCGCGGCGCTGCGCGCCCACGAGGAGCAGCGGGCGGCCGTCGGCGCGCGGCGGGAGGCCGCCCGCGCCCGCGCGATCCAGGACCTCGAGTCGGCGTTGCGCCACGACCCCGACGCCGAGCACGCCACCGAGGCCCGCGCCAAGCTGGCGGGCCTGCGGCGCAGCGACCCCGACGAGCTGCGCCGTCGCACGCAGGAGCGCGACCGCCACTACCTGGAGGGCAAGGTCCTGCTGCCCGAGGGGCGGCTCGTGGAGGCCTACGAGGCCTTCGAGCGCGCGCTGGCCGAGGACCCGGGCCACGGACCTTCCTGCTACTACCTCGTGGAGACGGCCTACCGCCGCCTGGCCGGCGCCCCCCTGTCCGACGAGGCGCGGCGCACGCTGACGAACCGCTCCTACGAGTGCCTGCAGACCCTGGACAGCCTCGACCCCCTCGACCGCTTCCCCGAGCGGCACCTCTACCGGGGCCTGCTCAACGAGTACCTGTTCCGCCGCGACGGGCAGGAGGACGCGCGCCGGGCCGCGCTCAAGGCCCTGCGGCGCTACGTGGCCCTGCGGCAGGGCAAGGCCGCGCCCGACGACGAGTCCCTGGCCACCGCCCGGGCGCGCCTGGCCGACCTCGAGCAGGCGGGCCGCTGAGGTGGCCACCGACGGGGCGGCGCGGGGCACGGGCGCCGAGCGGGCCTTCGTGGACCCGCTCCCCGAGGCAGGCGAGGTCACGTTGGACGCGGAGGAGTCGGTCCACCTGGTGCGGGTCCGGCGGGCGGCCGCGGGCACGCGCGTCGTGCTCGTGGACGGCCGCGGTCGCGCGCGCCACGGCCGCCTGCTCGACGCCGACCCCCGCGCGGCGCGCGTGGAGGTGGGGGAGGCGGCGCCCGTGCGGGAGCCGGCGCGGCCCCTGACGCTGGCCGTGGCGCCGCCGGAGGGGGCCCGGAGCGACCAGCTCGTGGAGGGGCTCGCCTGGCTCGGCGCCGCCTGCCTGCGGCCGCTGGTGAGCGCGCGCCTGCCCGCGGGGCGCCTCGAGAGCGCGTTGCGCCGCCGCGCCCGGCACCTGCGCCTGGCGCGCGAGGCGCTCAAGGGCTCGGGGCGCGGCTGCCTGCTCGAGCTGGGGGACCCGCTCCCGCTGGCCGAGGCGCTCGCGGCGCGCGGGGAGGGCGGAGCGCCGGTGCTGCTCGACCCCGATCCAGAGGCCCCGACCCTGCTCTCGCTGCTCTGCGCCGCGCCTGACGCCGGGGCCGCCTCCAGCGCCGCTCCACGGGGTCCTGCGCTCCCGCTGCTGCTCGTCGGCCCCGAGGGAGGCTTCACGGCCGAGGAGGTGGCCCTCGCCCGCGAGCGCGGCGCGCGGGTGGCCCGCCTCGTCGCCCCCGCGCTGCGCGTGGAGCTGGCGGCCCTGGCCGCGGCCGCCCAGGCCCTGGGCTTGTGACGCGACGGCAGGCCGAGCGGCCCCCCCGGGGGGGGGGAGTCGGCAACGGAGCGGGACCCCCTGCGCGGCGGCCCGCGGCAGGCTGCGCCAGGCCGAGGCCGGCGCCGACGCGCCGGCGGCCTGCGCAGGTCCAGGCGAGGGGGGCGGGTGGTGCCCGGCTTCGCCCTCCGGACGCTGGACTGGGGCTCACCGCGGCGCTGGAGGGCCCTCCTCCTGGGCGCCCCGCTCGCGCGCAGGGGAGCCAACCAAGGACACCACCGGGGGGCGCGTGCCGCCCGCCGGGGGGGCGGGCTGTAAGCCGCATGGCCACCAAGTTAGGGGTAGGGCCCGGCGGAGGGCGAGACCTCTCTTGCGGAAGGGCCTATGGATGGCCTCTGCGGGCCGTG